>JAVHXR010000226.1:0-2490 GCA_031119515.1 Propionicimonas sp. | reverse complement strand
GGCCAGGTCTCGCCGTTGATCTTGATCGTGGGCGTGCTCTGGACGCCCGCGCTGAAGGCGGCGGCGTTGGACTGGTCGACGAAGTCCTGGTTGGATATCGAGGCGAAGGTCGCCACCACGTCGTTGCTCACCCCGGCCTGCCGGGCGAGGTTGGCGATCTCGGCGTCGGACAGCCCGGCCGTCGCCTCCTCCGGCTGGTTGTCGTACAGGGCCGCGTTGAAGGCCATCACGTGCTCCGGTTCGGCCTTCGCCACCGTGACCAGCGCGTTCGCCGCCCGGCTGGAGAAGTTGGTGCCCTGCGACTGCGGGTCGAGGAAGTTCATCAGGTGGAACTCGACCTTGGCGGTGCCGTCGGCGACCATCGTCTCGAGGTCGTCACGGTTGGTGCGCTCGAACATCCCGCAGTACGGGCACATGTAGTCCTGGTAGATGCTGATCGTGACCGGGGCGTCGGCCTCGCCGACGACAAGGGTGTAGTTGCCGGTGGCGGCGCCACCGCCCTCGGCGACCGGGGCGTTGCGGCTGCTCAGCACGACGGCGACGATCACGCCGACGATGGCCAGCAGGGCGACGCCGAGGATGCCGTAGGTGACGAGGTTGCGGACCTTGCGTTCCTTGGCCTCCTGCTCGCGCTGCTGCTGGAGCTGCTCGCGGCGGTTCGGCTGGCCGCCTGGCGTGGACGGATTGGTGGGCTTCTTGCTGCTCATTGTCGAGTTCTCTCCGGATCTGGATGGGTCTGGTCATCCCGCGCAGGACGCGCGGGCGGTCGGATGCCCGGGAGGCGGGGAGCCTCTCAGGCGGGGACGCGGACCGGTGGACCCCTGAGCGGTTGGAGACTGACCCACAGTGCGCCGTGGAAGCGTTCCACGGCGGCGAGCAGCGGGGGACGGGAGACGGGCGCGGCGGTCGTGGTGACGACCGGCAGCCCGAGCTTGTGGTTGAGCCAGGCCCGTGCCCTGCGGACCGCGACCCGCGCCCAGACCCCGCAGCCGAGCGCCCCGAGCAGCGCGACCACGCCTGCGATCAGGGCGGAGATCGAGAGCATGACGGTGAACCGCGCGATCTCGGAGTACTGGGCCCCCGGGGCGAACATCCCCTCGGGGCAGGCGGAACTCTGGCTCAGCAGGCTCAGGTGGAGGCCGAGCCAGGCCGTGCCGGAGGACTCGGTGATACAGGCCGGCAGGGTGCTCGACAGCGCCATCCGCGGCGACGTCGCGGCCACGGAGAGGACGCCGAAGAGCGTCAGGAGGAGTGAACCCCCCACGCTGCGCAGCCGTCCGCCGGTCATGCCACCTCCGTCTGGTCGCGGCAAGTTTACCGGACGGGGCCGCCGGGCGCGGCGATCGGCCGCAGCTGCCGCGCGGGCGTCGCACCGGCGTCCGCTCGGACTGCCCCACAATGGAGGCCGGGTCGGCGGAGGGAGTCCGGGCAGTGCGGGTAGCGGTGGTGGGGCTGGGCGCGATCGGTGCGGCCTATGCCGAGCGACTGGTGGCGGCGGGAGTCGACGTCGAGGTGGTGGTGCCGGCGGAGCGGGTGGCCCGCTACCGCAACACCCGGACGAGCGTGAACGGCACCCCGTGCGGGTTCGCCCTGGTGACCCCGGAGGAGGCCGCTCCGGCCGACGTCCTGCTGGTCGCGGTCAAGCATCCGCAGCTGACCGAGGCGATCGAGGCGGCCACGCCGGTGGTCACGCCGGCGACGGTGGTGCTCAGCCTGCTCAACGGCATCAGCAGCGAGGAGGACCTGGCGGCGGCGTTCCCGGAGGCCACCGTCCTGCTCGCACTGGCGGTCGGGATCGACGCCCAGCGGGCGGGCCGGGAGGTGCGCTACAGCTCGCTCGGCCGGATCGTGTTCGGCGAGCCTGCCAACACTCCTCCGCACACCCCGGCGGTGCGCCGGGTCGCCGCGCTGTTCGACCTGGCAGGGATCCCCTACGAGGTTCCGGTGGACATGGTGCGCAGCCTGTGGTGGAAGTTCCTGGTCAACGTCGGGGTCAATCAGGTGTCGGCGGTGCTGCGCGCGCCCTACGGCGCCTTCCAGGCTGACGGGTCGCCGGCCCGGCGGGTGATGCTCGCGGCCCAACGGGAGGTGATCGCCGTCGCCAACGCACGCGGCATCGACCTGGGGGAGGATGACCTGCGGCGCTGGCTGACGGTGCTGGACGGGCTGCACCCGGCGGGCTACAGCTCGATGGCCCAGGACACCATCGCCGGGCGGGAGACCGAGGTGGGGATCTTCGGTGGCGCGATCGTCGCGATGGGGGCCGCCGCCGGGATCCCGGTTCCGGTCAACGCCACCCTGGCCGGCCTGCTCGAGGCCCTCGCCCCGCGGGCGTCCTGACTGTCCGGCGGACGGCGACCGGTCCACCCGCGCCGGCGGGCAGTCGTACGATCGGTCGGTCGAGAGTGAGGTGCGATGGCACAGGAGGCGTCCGTCGGGTCGAGCCGGGCCGAGCGGCTCGACCGGTTGCCGTTCGGCAGGCAGCACCGC
>JAVHXR010000225.1 GCA_031119515.1 Propionicimonas sp. | reverse complement strand
CATCACAACAGAGATGACAAAAATAGAAACGAACACTACAGCGGTGTATCTCAACGAGGCCGCTCGCGAGGAGCGGTACGCGGTGATCATGGCGAGCCTGCTGACCGCCGACTTCTTCAGCCTCCGCCAGGCCGCCGAGGTGCTGGTGCGGCAGAACGTCGAGGCGATCGTCCTGATCACCAGCAACCGGTCTACCCTGGCGCTGTTCGAGGGGATGGAGCTCGGCGTCCCGTTCGTGGCGGTGGCCTCGCAGGGGGTCGGGCTGAGGCGGGTGTCGTTCGACCAGTACGCCGGCGCCCGCCGTGCCGTCCGCCACCTGATCGAACTCGGCCACACCGAGATCCGCCACCTGGCCGGACCTGACGACTCGATGGACGCGACCGAGCGGGTGCGCGGCTGGCGGGACGCCCTGGGCGAGCACGGACTGGTCGCCCAGGAGCCCCTGATCGGGGACTGGGCGGCGAGCAGCGGCTACCGCAACGCCCTCCAGCTGGCCGGCGATCGCCGGTTCACCGCCATCTTCGCCGGCAATGACCAGATGGCGCTGGGAGCGATCCGCGGCGTGGTGGAGTCCGGCCTGCGGGTGCCGGAGGACGTCAGTGTGATCGGGTTCGACGACATCCCGGAGGCGGAGCACTTCGCGCCGCCGCTGACCACGGTCCGGCAGGACTTCGCCCAACTCGGCCGGGACACCATGACGCTCGTCCTGGCCGTGCTGCGCGAGGAGGAGGGCGGCCACCTGCTGCAGCGCGTCCCGACCCTCGTCGTCCGGCAGAGCACCGGCCCGGCCCGGCCTCGTTAGGCTGGGACGGGCCCCCATAGCCCAATCGGCAGAGGCAGGCGGCTTAAACCCGCCCGAGTATGGGTTCGAATCCCATTGGGGGCACGACCGGCGTTCGCCAGCGGCGAAGCGGCACACAACAACCTCACAGGGCTGTCACCTACCATGGAAGCCGACGGTGGTCAGCCACCGCCCAGCCACAGGAGGACAATCCACATGCAGAGCAGCAACCCGGTTCTCTCGAAGGCCGAGTGGGGCCAGCCGGTCCAGGCGCAGTACGCGTCCGGCCAGCCGCTCCCCGGCCAGCCCGTGCCGGGCCAGCAGTTCCCCGGCCAGTACCCGCCGGGGTATGACCCGTACGCGCAGCAGTACGGCCAGCCGCCCGTCCAGCCGGCGCCGACCGGCGTGATGACGATCGACGACGTCCTGACCAAGTCCGCGATCACGATCGGGACGGTGATCCTGTCCGCCGCCCTCACCATGTACGGGTTCTACACCGGGGTGATCCCGGCGACGCTGCTGCAGCCGGCGATGATCGTCGGTGCGCTGGTGTCCTTCGGGGTCGTCCTGCTGGTGAGCTTCCGCCGCAAGATCAACCCGGCTTTCGTGCTCGCCTACGCCGCGATCGAGGGCGTCTTCCTGGGCGCGATCAGCGTGGTCTTCGAGTTGCTCTACCCGGGCATCGTGATCCCCGCCGTGCTGGGTACCTTCGTGGCCGCCGGCGCCACCCTCGCCGCCTACAAGTTCTTCCGGATCAAGGTCACCAACAAGTTCCGCCGGATGATCGTCATCGGCACCATGGCCTACGCCGGCGTGCTGCTGGTGAACTTCGTGCTGTCACTGTTCGGGGTCAACCTCGGGATCATCTCTGTGGCCGGCGAGGTGAGCTGGATCGCGCTGCTCGCCTCGGCGGTGGGCGTCGGGCTGGCGGTGTTCAACCTGATCCTCGACTTCGACTACATCGAGCAGGGGATCGCGGCGCGCGCCCCGGCCAGCGAGTCCTGGCGCGGCGCCTTCGGGCTGACCGTCACCCTGGTCTGGCTGTACGTCGAGATCCTGCGGATCCTCTCCTACTTCAGGCGCTGATCCGAGCGGGTGCGGGAGCCCTGCACCTGATCCGGCGGACGGGTCGCGGCGCTGGCCGCGGCCCGTCCTGCTGTCCGGACACGCTCTGGAAGCGGTCGCCCGGGCGGCGGACGCCTCAGCCCGCGGCGCGCCAGGCCTCTGCCAGCGGCTGCAGGTGGCGTTCCAGCAGCGTCCGCGCGCTGGCCGACCAGCCGAGCGAGGCCCACTGTCCCAGGGGCACCCAGATCGCCGCCGAGGTGGTGCCCCCGATGTCGTGGACGACCGGTTGGCCAGGGGTGGGGCAGCGTCCGGCGAAGATGATCCGGACGGCGTGGAAGTCCTCGATCAGGCCGGTGGGGGAACGCCCGATCCAGTGGTCGGTCTGCAGGTCGAGAAGGTGGGAGATCTCCAGGTCCTGCCCGGTCTCCTCGTCCACCTCGCGCACCACGGCCTGCGCGGCCGCCTCGCCGGGGTCGATCCCGCCGCCGGGCAACCCCCACATCCCGGGGACGGCGGTCTTCGCCGAGAACTGGGTGGCGAGGATCCCCAGCGGGGACAGCACGATGGCGTAGGCGGCGAGCCGCTGCCGCACGATGGGGGTGACGTCGGCGGTGAGTTCCAGGCCGGGATCCATCGAGCGGGTGCGGGACCAGGCGCGGTGGTTCACCCGGCGGCCGTGCCTGGCGACCTGCATGGTGAGGGTGAGGTCGGGGGCGTGGCCACTGACCGAGAGGGGGCGGATGATCCGGTAGCCCCGCTCCCACGCCAGCCGGTACGGATCGGCGCCGTGCGGCAGGACCCGACTGAACACCGGCGTGCCGCCGGCGACCTCGACCCCGATGATCCGCATCGATTCATCATGACCGAGGGTGGGTACGAAACCAAGCGGACTCCCCGGCTATGCTCGGGAGCACCTTGGAGGCAGGGGGCGCCATGCAGGACGGTTCTCGGGTCGGGTCGGTCATGCCGCGCCGCGGTCGGGAGTGATCAAGTACCTCGGCTCCAAGCGCCGCCTGGTCGCCGAGCTCGGTGCCCTGCTGGGTGCTGCGGGAGCCGCCGACGCCCTCGACCTGTTCACCGGGACGACCAGGGTGGCGCAGGAGTTCTGCCGCCGGGGGGCGTTCGTCACCGCGGTCGACACGGCGTCGTACTCCGAGGTCCTGGCCCGGTGCTACGTCGAGACCCCGGCCGACCTGATCGACCCGGACGAGGTCGCCGAGGCGCTGGCACGGCTGGCCGCGCTGCCGGACCGGCGGGGCTACGTCACCGAGGTGTTCGCCGAGACCGCCCGCTACTTCCACCCGGCCAACGCCGTCCGGATCGACGCCATCCGCGACGGCATCGACGACCTCTATCCCGACGGTCCGCTGCGTCCGGTCCTGCTCACCTCGCTGCTCGAGGCCGCTGACGCCGTCGACTCGACGGTCGGGTTGCAGATGGCGTTCCTGAAGGAGTGGGCGCCGCGGGCGCTGCGTCCGCTCCGGCTGCGTCCCCCGGTCCTCACCCCCGGTAGCGGACGAGCGTTGCGGATGGACGCCAGGGCTGCCGTCGCGGAGGTCCCCCCGGTCGGGCTCGCCTACCTCGACCCGCCCTACAACCAGCACCGCTACTTCACCAACTACCACGTCTGGGAGACCCTGGTGCGCTGGGACGCTCCGGCGCACTACGGCATCGCGTGCAAGCGGGTGGATGCCAGGGACGACGCCACCCGCAGCGACTTCAACTCCAGGTTGCGGATGCCGGAAGCGCTGGCCGACGTGATCGGGAACGTCCGGGCCGACGTCGTCGTGGTCTCGTTCAGCAACGAGGGCTTCCTGCCGATCGACGCCCTCGAGGAGATGCTGGGGGCCCGCGGGCACCCGGTGGAGGTACTGGCCTACGACACCCGCCGATACATCGGCTCGATGATCGGGATCTACTCCCCGAACGGCCAGAAGGTGGGGACACAGGGCCACGACCGCAACACCGAGTACCTGCTGGTGAGCGCCCCGCCCGGGGTGCTGGCGCCGGAGGACCTGGCCGGACTGGTGGCGGACGAGGCCGCGGGCGAGCCGCTGCGCTCCCGCTGACGCCCACCGGCTCAGGTCGGAGTGACCTCAGTGCCGGCCAGATCGGTCACCAGCGAGGTGGTGCCGATCGTGAAGTACATCCGGGGAGCGCCGGCGTCGGCCCGGTCGTCGACGGTGACGCTCCACTCCACATCGGCATCGAGCCGGTCGGCCTGGATGGTTCGCTGCAGCACCCGCCAGACCGCGTCCGGGCGGACCCGGGCGGCGGCGAACGGCGGCAGCGAGAGCGCCTCGTCCCGCACCAGGGTGGTGACCGGCACCTTGGCCGGGCGCTGGCGGCGCGTGGTGGTCGTGGCCGAGTCGGCGTAGTCGACCCAGGCGCCGGCCGCCGACTCGATCCCGACCGCCTGGACGGTCACCCGGTCCTCCACGACAGCGTCGAGCCCTTCGGTGATCCCGCGCAGGCTGTGGTAGTCGAGGTCGGGCAGCAGCGAGCCGTCAGGGTTGAAGAAGACGGTCCTCGACTCCGGGTTGGTGGTGACCGCCATCACGACCCGCCCGCCGGAGTAGTCGACGATCTGGAGGGTCTGCTTGTGGGTCGAGCCGGAGATCGCCGAGGCCACCCGGAACAACCGGCCCAGGTCGGAGACGTCGAAGCCGTCGAGGGTGAAGCTGGCCTGGTCGACGTACTGCAGGTCGCTGGCGACCTCCTCGGTCCTGCCGTCGCGGTAGGCCCAGGTCACCGGCTCGGTGCTCCCGGACGGCAGCACGCTGATCGAGGCGGTCTCGGCGGTGAGTTCGACCATGATCAACTGCCCGCTCCCGGCCGCTTCCAGAAGGCTGTCGAGCATCCGGAGGGCCTCGCCCGGCCGGGTGAGGTCCCGCGCCGGGAGGGTCGTCGACGGACTGGGGGTCGCCGTCGCGCTCGCCGGGGTGACCGGCGTGGCCGACGGGGCGGCGGGCTGGCACCCGGCCAGGGCCAGCAGCGCGAGCGTGGCGAGGGCCGCGGCGGGGGTGGTGGGGTGGAGCCGGGCCATGAAGTGAGGTTAGCGCGGGCCGCCGCGGCCCCGGCACACTGGTCGGGTGATCGACCTCGCCGCCGACGCCCCGGTGGTCGCCCCCGGCCTGCTCGGGCTGGTCCTGCGCCAGGGGCCGGTGGCGGTCCGGCTCAGCGAGGTCGAGGCC
>JAVHXR010000224.1:540-5052 GCA_031119515.1 Propionicimonas sp. | reverse complement strand
TGCGGGAGCTATATGTTGGTGATGGCAACATTCCGCTCAAGGATGAGAGATTGGACCTCACGTGACCCTCACTCCCACTCCGGCCGACAAGTTCACCTTCGGCCTCTGGACGGTCGGCTACGCCGGGAACGACCCGTTCGGGGGTCCGACCCGCGCTCCGCTGGACGTCGTCCACGTGGTGGAGAAGCTGGCAGAGCTCGGCGCCTACGGCCTGACCTTCCACGACGACGACCTGTTCGCCTTCGGGTCCACGGAGGCCGAGCGCCGGGCCCAGATCGAGCGGCTGAAGGCAGCGCTGGCCGCGACCGGGCTGAAGACCCCGATGATCACCACCAACCTGTTCAGCCACCCGGTGTTCAAGGACGGCGGATTCACCTCCAACGACCGCAGCGTCCGCCGGTTCGCGCTCCGCAAGGTGCTGCGCAACCTCGACCTGGCCGCGGAACTCGGCGCGACGACGTTCGTGATGTGGGGCGGCCGGGAGGGTGCCGAGTACGACGCCGCCAAGGACATCAGGGCGGCCCTGGAGCGCTACCGCGAGGCGGTCAACCTGCTCGGACAGTACGTCGTCGACAAGGGCTACGACATCCGCTTCGCGATCGAGCCGAAGCCGAACGAGCCCCGCGGCGACATCCTGCTGCCGACGGTCGGCCACGCGCTCGCCTTCATCGAGACCCTGGAGCGGCCCGAGATGGTCGGCCTCAACCCCGAGGTCGGGCACGAGCAGATGGCAGGGCTCAACTTCGCCACCGCGATCGCCCAGGCGCTCTACCACGGCAAGCTCTTCCACATCGACCTGAACGGGCAGCGCGGCATCAAGTACGACCAGGACCTGGTCTTCGGCCACGGCGACCTGCACAACGCGTTCGCGCTGGTCGACCTGCTGGAGAACGGTGGCCCGGGCGGTTCCCAGACCTACACCGGCCCGCGCCACTTCGACTACAAGCCCTCCCGCACCGAGGACGAGACCGGTGTCTGGGTGTCGGCCGCAGCCAACATGAAGACCTACCTGCTGCTCAAGGAGCGGGCCGCGGCCTTCCGGGCCGATCCCGAGGTGCAGGAGGCGCTGGTGGCGGCGAAGGTCCCCGACCTGTCGCTGCCGACCGTCGGCACGGACGAGGGCTACGCCGGCCTGCTGGCCGATGCGTCCGCCTTCGAGGAGTTCGACGCCGACGGCTACTTCAACGCCAACGGCTTCAACTTCGTCCGGCTGCAGCAACTCGCCACCGAGCACCTGCTCGGCGCCCGCTGAGCGGCGGACGCCCGATGGCCCGGGTGATCGGGGTCGACTCGTCGACCCAGAGCTGCAAGGTCGTGGTGCGGGATGCCGGCAGCGGGGCGCTGCTCGCGACCGGCCGCGCGGGACATCCCGACGGCACCGCCGTCGATCCGGCGCACTGGTGGACGGCGCTCCAGGCGGCCCTGGCCGAGGCCGGCGGGCTGGACGGCGTCGAGGCGATCTCGATCGGCGGGCAGCAGCACGGCATGGTGGCCCTGGACGCCGACGGCCGGGTGATCCGGGACGCGCTGCTCTGGAACGACACCCGCTCCGCCGACGCCGCCCGCGACCTGATCGAGGAGGTCGGGGCCGCCGAGCTCGTCGCGCGCACCGGCCTGGTGCCGGTGGCGTCGTTCACCGCCACCAAGCTGCGCTGGCTGCGGGACGCGGAACCCGACAGCGCCGCCAGGGTGGCTGCGGTGGCGCTGCCGCACGACTGGCTGACCTGGCGGCTGCGCGGGTACGGGCCGGCGGGGGAGTCCGAGCTCGGGCCCGACCTGTCCGAGCTGGTCACCGATCGCTCGGACGCCTCCGGGACCGGCTACTGGTCCCCTGCCACCGGGGAGTACGACCGCGACCTGCTGGTCCGCGCCCTCGGCCACGACGCCGTCCTTCCGCGGGTCCTCGAGCCCGCGGAGTCGGTCGCCGGCCCCGGGTTCCGGGTCGGTCCCGGGGCGGGCGACAACGCGGCCGCGGCGCTCGGCCTGGATGCCCGGCCGGGCGACGTCGTGGTGTCGATCGGTACCTCGGGGACGGTGTTCGCCGCCACCGACGCCCCTGTCGCCGACGCCACCGGAGCGGTGGCGGGGTTCGCCGACGCCACCGGCGGCTTCCTGCCCCTGGTCGCGACGCTGAACGCGGCCCGGGTGGCCGGCTCGCTCGCCAGGGTCCTCGGGGTGGACTTCGACGAGTTGGGCCGGCTGGCGATGGCTGCCGCTCCCGGCGCCGGCGGCGCCGTCCTCGTCCCGTACTTCGAGGGGGAGCGGACCCCGAACCTGCCGCGGGCGACGGCATCCCTGCTGGGGCTCACCCTGGCGAGCACGACGCGGGAGAACCTCGCCCGGGCCGCGATCGAAGGGATGCTCTGCGGTCTGTCGGCCGGGCTGGACGCCATCCGCGTCCTGGGGGTGGAGGCGCAGCGCATCCTGCTGATCGGTGGCGCGGCCGCCAACCCTGCGGTGCAGGCGATCGCGGCGCAGGTGTTCGACGTGCCGGTCTCCGTCCCGCGGCCCGGGGAGTACGTCGCCGACGGTGCCGCCCGCCAGGCGGCCTGGGTGCTCGGCGGCGTCCGTCCGTCCTGGCCGGTGGAGCTGGTCGCCTCCCCGGTGCCCGATCCGCAGCCGGTGATCCGCGAGCAGTACGAGGCCGCCGCCGCCACCTACCTGTGACCCTGTGACGCGCCCGGCACGGAGAGGTGTCGTCGAGGGCCTGTGCCTAGGGTGTGGCTGTCGCTGAGGAGGGCTGGCTGTCGGTGGGGCTGTCGTCGAGGGCCTGTGCCTGGGGTGTGGCTGTCGGTGGGGAGGGGTGGCTGTCGGTGGGGGTGTCGTCGCGAGGGCCTGTGCCTGGGGTGTGGCTGTCGTCGAGGGCCTGTGCCTGGGGTGTGGCTGTCGGTGGGGAGGGGTGGCTGTCGGCGTCAGGCGTCCACGATCTCGCAGAGCACCTGCCCGCTGGCCACGGCCGCACCCGGCTCAGCCTCGAGCCGGGTGACGACGCCCGAGCGATGGGCGTTGAGCGGCTGCTCCATCTTCATCGCCTCGAGGACCACCACCAGGTCGCCCTCGGCAACCCGGTCGCCCTCGACGACGGCGACCTTCACGATCGTGCCCTGCATCGGCGCCGCGAGCTCGTTGGTCGACGGCGCCTTCGCCCTGGCGCCGCCGGTGCTGCGGCGGGTCGGACGCTTCGGGGCAGCGGTGCGGGCGGCAGGGGCCGCGAGCGCCGCCGGGAGCCGCACCTCGATCCGGCGCCCGTCCACCTCCACCACGTAGCTCACCCTGTCCTCGGGACCTGACTCGCCGAGCGTCCCGGTGTACGGCTCGATCGGGGTCCGGAACTCGGTCTCGATCCAGCGGGTGTGGACGCCGAAGGCCTGGTCGGCGGCGACGAACGCGGGCTCGTGCAGCACCGCCCGGTGGAACGGCAGCACCGACGGCATCCCCTCCAGCACCGTCTCCGCCAGCGCCCGCCGGGCGCGCTCGATCGCCTGCGTCCGGGTCGCCCCGGTCACGATGATCTTGGCGACCAGGGAGTCGAACGATCCGGGGACAGCCATCCCGGTCGCATAGCCGGCGTCGACCCGGACGCCGGGCCCGGTCGGCGGCTGCCAGGACGTCAGCGTCCCCGGGGCCGGCATGAAGCTGCGGCCGGCGTCCTCGGCATTGATCCGGAACTCGATCGAGTGGCCACGGACGCCGGGATCGTCGTACCCCAGCGGCTCGCCGTCGGCGATCCGGAACATCTCCCTGACGAGGTCGATCCCGCTGACCTCCTCGGAGACCGGGTGCTCGACCTGCAGCCGGGTGTTGACCTCGAGGAAGGAGATGGTGCCGTCGGTGCCGACGAGGAACTCGCAGGTGCCGGCGCCGACGTAACCGGCCTCGCGCAGGATCGCCTTGCTTGACTGGTACAGCCGCTCGACCTGTTCGGTGGACAGGAACGGCGCCGGGGCCTCCTCGACGAGCTTCTGGTGGCGTCGCTGCAGCGAGCAGTCCCGGGTCGACACCACCACGACGTTGCCGTGGGTGTCGGCCAGGCACTGGGTCTCGACGTGCCGTGGCTTGTCGAGATAGCGCTCCACGAAGCACTCGCCGCGCCCGAACGCGGTGACCGCCTCCCGGGTCGCGGACTCGAAGAGTTCCGGCACCTCAGCCATCGTCCGGGCGACTTTCAGCCCGCGACCACCGCCGCCGAAGGCCGCCTTGATGGCGATCGGCAGGCCGTTCTCGGCGGCGAAGGCGACCACCTCGTCGGCCGAGGCAACCGGGTCGGCGGTGCCGGGGACGAGGGGGGCGCCGACCCGCTGGGCGATGTGGCGGGCGCGGACCTTGTCGCCGAGGGATTCGATCGCCTCGGGCGGCGGACCGATCCAGGTCAGGCCGGCGTCGAGGACGGCGCGAGCGAAGCCGGCGTTCTCCGCCAGGAAGCCGTAGCCGGGGTGGACGGCGTCCGCCCCGCTCCGGGCTGCGACGTCGAGCAGCTTGGCGATGTCGAGGTAGGTGTCGGCCGGGGTGAGC
>JAVHXR010000224.1:0-530 GCA_031119515.1 Propionicimonas sp. | reverse complement strand
TCGGCGAGCCGGACGAAGACCGAGTCGGCGTCCGGGTCGGCGTACACCGCGACGCTGCGAAGCCCGGCGTCGCGCGCCGCCCGGATCACGCGGACGGCGATCTCGCCGCGGTTGGCCACCAACACCTTGGTGATCGGCATGGGCATGTCCTCCTCGGGCGCGCGCGGCAGCGTCACGGCTGCTGCGAGTGTAGGACCACCCGCCTCGCCCCGAGGCCGGGGCGCCGAACCAGTCTCAGCCCGCGCGTCGGGTCAGCCGGGCGAAGTCCTCGTCCTGGCTTCCGGCGGCGATCGGAGCGATCCCGTGCCCGGCCGCTGTGAGCGCCTGCCGGACGGCGGTGACTGTCGCCCTTTCGGCGGCGGTTCCCGACGGCAGCCAGATGCTGTCGACGCCGCCCTTGGCAACGGCTGCCACCGCGCGTTCGGCGATCACCGCCGGGTCGTTGGACGCGTCCGCGCACCCGACCCCTGCCGGACCACGGTGCGGCTGGTACTCCACCGCCGTCGACAGCCCGTGCCGCTCGGCGGTAG
>JAVHXR010000223.1 GCA_031119515.1 Propionicimonas sp. | reverse complement strand
CCGGGATCTCACACCCCCGCCCGCGGAGATCCCGGGGCAAACCCGAGACGACGTACCCCAGCCAGGGGCAAGCCCGGGACGACGCACCCCGGCGCGGCCAAGCCCGGCGACAATCCGGCAGCCCGCGACAGCCGTTCTGGTGGGGGCTCAGGCCACCCGGTGCAACCAACCGTGGACGTCCGGGACCCGGCCGTACTGGATGTCGAGGATCCGGTCGCGGATCGCCAGCGTCCGCTCCCCCGCCGGGCTCGCGAGGGTGTAGGTGTCGGTGGCTGTCCGGAAGCTGCCGATCGGGGTCAGGACGGCCGCCGTCCCGCAGGAGAACGCCTCGACCGCGACGCCGTCCGCGATCAGGGAGAAGAACTCCTCCGGGCTGATGCGACGCTCCTCCGGCCGCAGGCCGAGATCCGCCGCCACCGTCAGGATCGAACTGCGGGTGACGCCCTCGAGGATCGTCCCGGTCAGCTCGGGGGTGATCAGCCGGCCGTCGGAGGTGACCAGGAAGACGTTCATGCCACCCAGCTCCTCGATCCGGTCCTTTCCGGCGGCCTCGATGAACAACACCTGCGAGCAGCCATGTTCGTAGCCCTCGTACTGGGCGATCAGGGACGCGGCGTAGTTGCCGCCGCACTTGGCCGCGCCGGTACCCCCGATGCCGGCGCGCGCCCACTTGTCAGTCACCCAGATGTCGACCGGCTCGATGCCGCTGGGGAAGTAGGAGCCGACCGGGGAGGCGATCACCGAGAAGGTGACGTGCGCGGACGCCCGCACCCCGAGGAAGACCTCCGACGCGAACATGAACGGACGCAGGTAGAGGCTCTGCTCGCCACCGCCGGACGGCACCCAGCGGGCGTCGGTACGGACCAGTTCGGTGATGGCGGCGAGGAAGTCCTCGGCCGGGATCGCCGGGAGCATCATCCGGGCTGCCGAGGCGTTGAGCCGCGCGGCGTTGGCCTCGGGCCGGAACAGCCAGATCGAGTCGTCGGCGTGCCGGTAGGCCTTCATCCCCTCGAAGACCTCCTGCGCGTAGTGCAGCACGGCCGTCGCGGGGTCGATCAGGAACGGTCCGTACGGCTGGATCCGGCCCTCGCTCCAGCCGGCGTCCTTCGTCCAGATCGCCACGGCCATGTGGTCGCTGAAGTGCTCGCCGAAGCCGGGAGCGGCCATGATCGCGTCGTAGTCGGCGTCGCCGGCGACCCGGGGATTGGCGGTGACTGGGAAGGAGAGAGACATGAGCGAATGCTATCCGCCCCTGCGGTACCCTCACCTCTCGTGACCGCTACCGACACCAGCAGGCCCGTCGTCTCCGTCATCGCCGGTGACGGCATCGGACCCGAGGTGGTGGCCGAGGGACTGAAGGTGCTCACCGCCGCCGTCGGCGCGGACGCCTTCGAGTTCGTCCACCACAGCCTGGGCGCCGAGCACTGGCAGCGCACCGGCGAGGTGCTGCCGGACGCGACCCTCGAACAACTCACGGCGAGCCGGGCGATCATCCTCGGCGCAGTCGGCGCCGCCCCCGGGTCGAAGGCGATCCCGAGCGGACTGCTCGAGCGCGGGCTGTTGCTCAAGCTGCGGTTCTCCTTCGACCACTACGTCAACCTGCGGCCGTCACGGCTGTACCCGGGCGTCCCGACGCCACTGGCGGCGTCGGTGACCGAGCGCGGCCCGATCGACTTCGTGGTGGTCAGGGAGGGCACCGAGGGGCCTTACGTCGGCAACGGCGGCAGCCTGCGCACCGGCACTTCGCACGAGGTCGCCACCGAGGTCAGCCTCAACACCGCGCACGGCGTCGAACGGGTGATCCGGGACGCGTTCGTCCGCGCCACCCGCCGCCGCAACAAGGTGACGCTGGTCCACAAGCACAACGTCCTGGTGTACGCCGGCGGGCTCTGGAACCGGCTGTTCCAGCAGGTCGCCAGCGAGTTCCCGGGGGTCGAGACCGACTACCTCCACGTGGACGCGGCCACGATCGCGCTGGTCGTCGACCCGCAGCGGTTCGACGTGGTCGTCACCGACAACCTGTTCGGGGACATCCTCACCGACCTGGCCGCCGCCGTCACCGGCGGGATCGGCCTGGCCGCCAGCGCAAACCTCAACCCCGAGGGCGCCTTCCCGTCCATGTTCGAGCCGGTGCACGGCTCGGCGCCGGACATCGCAGGGAAGCAACTGGCCGATCCGACCGCGACGATCCTGTCGATGGCCCTTCTGCTCGACCACCTGGGTCGTGGCGAGGACGCCGCCCGGATCGAGGCGGCGGTCGACGCCGACATCGTCGAGCGGGGCACCGCCCGGCGCCCGACCTCGGTGATCGGCGACGAGATCGCCGCCCGGCTGGTCTGAGCGCGGAGATCCCGGGGCAAGCCCGGGATGACGTGCAGCCGCCACACAGCCCGGCTGGCCCCAACACCCGAGATCCCGGGACAAGCCCGGGATGACGGGTCGTAGGGGCACCACACCCGAGATCCCGGGGCGAGCCCGGGATGACGATTCGCAAAGGCACCACACCCGAGATCCCGGGGCAAGCCCGGGATGACGATTACCAAAGGCACCACACCCGAGATCCCGAGGCAAACCCGGGATGACGGTGCCCAACGGCACCACAGCCGACTCCCGGGCAGAGCCGGGGAGGACACGTCATCCCGGCGAACGCCGGGATCTCACGCCTCGCGCGGCTTCCAGAACCGCCGACGCTCGCCGCCGGTGACATGGCCGGTGACCCACCAGACCAGTTCGACCAGCACGATCGCGATCCCGCCGAACAGGAAGCCGGTGCGCATCATCTCGGGATTGCCGGTGTCGAGGTAGAACGTGTCCTGGAGGTTGAACTCGAACCCCCAGGCCGGGATCGCGAACTCCAGCGGCACCACGAAGACCGCGATCGTGGCCGCGACGCAGCCGGCGATCATCAGCAGCTTCCACCACTCGTAGGGACGGCTGATGGTGATCATCACCCAGGCGCCGCCGAGCAGCAGGGTGACCAGCACCGCGGTCGAGACCTGCCGGGTCAACCCCGCCGGACCGGACTCCGCGAGCGTCGCCAGGTAGCTGAGGAAGGTGGTCGCGGCGATCACGATCGAGGCAGGGACGCCGAACCGCATCACCCGCTTCAGGAAGCCGGGTCGCGCCCGTTCGGCGTTGGGGGCGAGCGCCAGGATCGACGCCGGGATGCCGATGGTGAACCAGCCGACCAGCGAGATGTGGATCGGGACGAACGGGAACGGCAGCCGCCAGAGCGCCACCAGCAGCGCCAGCAGGACCGAGTAGAGGGTCTTGGTGAGGAAGAAGTTGGCCACCCGCTCGATGTTGCCGATCACCCGCCGGCCCTCCGCCACCACGTGCGGCAGGGTGGCGAAGGAGTCGTCCAGCAGGACCAGCTGCGCCACCGACCGGGTGGCGGCAGCACCGGTGCCCATCGCCACCCCCAGGTCGGAGTCCTTGATCGCCAGGACGTCGTTGACGCCGTCGCCGGTCATCGCGACGGTGTGCCCGCGGGACTGCAGCGCGCCGACCATCTGCCGCTTCTGCTGCGGGGTGACCCGGCCGAACACGTTCGTCCGCTCGACGTCGTCGGCGAACGCCTCGGCTTCCTCCGGCAGCGTCCTGGCGTCCACCACCTGGTCGCCGGCGACCCCGAGCGAACGGGTCACGGCACCGACGCTCACCGCGTTGTCGCCCGAGATCACCTTGACGGTGACCTCCTGGTCGGCGAAGAACTGGAGGGTGTCGCGCGCCTCGGGACGGACCCGCTGCTCGAGCACGAGCAGCGCGACCGGGGTGACCGCCCCCGGTGCCGCCTCGTCGTCGACCGCCAGGTCGGAGCGGCCGAGCAGCAGCACGCGTCGCCCACTGGCCCCGATCTCCTCCGCGCGGTGGGCGGTCGGGGTGCCTCCCGCCAGCACGTCAGGGGCCCCGACGACCCAATCGCCCTGGCCGTCGAAGGAGACCCCCGACCACTTCTTGGCGGACGTGAAGGGGGCGAGCCCTGTGACCTGCCAGGCGCTCCCGGACAGCGGCATCTCGTGGGCCAGTGCCTGCATCGAGGCGTTGGGACGCGGGTCCGCGGCCGCCACCTGCGAGACGACCTCGCGCAGGCGGTCGGCGGCGGTGTCGTCGACCGGCTCGAGCTCGCCGAACCTCATCCCGTTCTCGGTCAGGGTCCCGGTCTTGTCGGCGCACACCACGTCGACCCTGGCCAGGCCCTCGATGGCCGGCAGTTCCTGCACCAGCACGTTCTGCCGGGCCAGCCGGACCACACCGACGGCGAAGGCCAGCGAGGTCAGCAGGACGAGCCCCTCAGGCACCATCGGGACCAGCGCCCCAGCGGTGGCGAGCACCTTCTCCTGCCAGCTGCCGGCCTGGCTGGACTGCACCCAGATCGTCGCCAGCCCCACCGGGATCAGCAGCCAGGTGATCAGCCGGAGGATCTTGTTGATGCCCTGCTGCAACTCCGACTTCACCAGCGAGAACTTGCTGGCCTCCGCGGTCAGCTGGGCGGCATAGGAGTCGGCGCCGACCCGGGTGGCGCGGAAGGTGCCGACGCCGGCCACCACGAAGCTGCCGGACATCACCTGGTCGCCGGGGTTCTTCACCACCGGGTCCGACTCGCCGGTCAGCAGCGACTCGTCGACCTCGAGATAGGACGCCTCCAGGACGTCCCCGTCGACCACGACCTGGTCGCCGGGGCCGATCTCGATGACGTCGTCCAGCACGATCTGGTCGCGCAGCAACTCGACACTGACGCCATCGCGGCGCACCTTCGGCTTGCCCTCGCCGACGACCGCCAGGTTGTCCAGGGTCTTCTTGGCCCGCAACTCCTGGACGATGCCGATTCCGGAGTTGACGATGATCAGGAAGCCGAACAGCGCGTTCTGGATCGAGCCGGTGGTCATCACCAGCACGAACAGGACCATGAGCAGGAAGTTGATCCGGGTGAACACGTTCGCCCGCACGATGTCCCAGGTGCTGCGACCCGACCGCGGGGGCTGGGTGTTGACCTGGCCGGCGCGGATCCGCTGCTCGACCTCGGCAGCGCTCAGGCCCGGGTTGGGTTGGGTCTCGACA
>JAVHXR010000222.1 GCA_031119515.1 Propionicimonas sp. | reverse complement strand
ACGTCTCGGCCGGGGTGGAGTTCTTCAAGACGCTGCCGTCGCTGGAGGACCCGTTCGCGCTCCGCAGCACCGTCGCGGACCTGCCGACCGCCCAGAGCGCCGACACCTGGCTGACCTCGCTGCAGCAGCAGGTCGCGCTGCAGGCCAAGGCCGTCGCGGCCAACCCGTCGCTGGGAGGCTTCCTCGCGGCGTTCACCGCGCCGATGGTGATCACCGGGGCGGCCCGGATCTACTCGATCTACACCTCCGAGCAGGTCTTCAACGGGCAGGTGGTCGTCAAGATCTCCACCGACGGCAAGCTGCTGATCATCGGCAAGCTGAACTTCGCCGCGAACAACGTCTCGTTGTCGGGCCGGCTGTACGTCGACCTCTCGAAGGTCGCCCAGGGGGACGCGACGGTGCTCTTCCTGGCCGACATCCCCGACCAGGTCCGGCTCCTCACCCTCTACGGCAAGCTGAAGATGGGATTCCGGGACTCCTCCGGCCGCGAGGTCACCTTCGACGTCCTCGACGCCCCTGACCCGACCGCCACCGGCACCGCACCGACGGTCGACGTCGGGGGTCCGGTGGCCGGCGGCGGCAGCGCCGACGTGTCAGTGGTCAACGGCCCGGCGGGCGCAAAGTACGTCGACGTGGTCTTCCTGGCACCCTCCGGCGCCACCCTCGACCTGGCCGACATCCTCGACCCCGGGCAGGAGTTCACGATCGGCTACCGCCGCTCCGACGGCAGCATCGAACCGCTGACGGTGAACGGCCGGCCGACGCCGCTGGTCGCGGTGACCACCTCGGACGGGCTCAGGTTCGTGGAGGTCAGGTATGCGACCAGCAGCAGCGACCGCAAGCTGTGGCGCGCCTACTACGAGTACAACGACACCGTCGGCTCCCCGCTGACGACCGTCGACATCGTCACCGGGGCGCAGGTCGACCAGGCCGCGCTGCTGGCCACAGCGACCGGCGAGGAGTACTTCAGGCTCCAGGCGCTCCGGATCGCCGGCATCACGCGGTTCCGCTACACGGTCACCGGCGGGCTGGCCGGCGAGGAGTGGAAGATCGGGACGGTCCGGATCAGCTTCGCCGCCGGTGCGATCCGCAACAGCGACGTCACCGTCAACGGCGTCACCACCCAGGGCGCCCGCAGCGCCGCCCGCGACATCGACTTCAGGGTCACCGGCGTAACCGCCACCGTGACCAACCCGGGCGCCGGAATCGACATCAACGTGGTCAACAACCGTGGCTGGAAGACCTTCCTCGACGTCACCTTCACCGCCGCCAGCGGACAGATCGTGCTCGCCTCCCTGCTCGACCTGGCACCCGAGTTCGTGCTCGGCGGCAGCGGGCTCGGCACCGCCGTCCTGGACGCCACCCGGGCCCCGACACTGCTCGGCACCGCCACCGCCAGCGCCACCAGCTACACCCTGCGGTTCTGGGTCACCGGGGCCTTCGCCGAGACCGGGACCGTCACGGTCACGCCGGTCGTCGGCGCCTGGTCGTTCGTCTCCGACGCCACCGCCGAGCTCCCGCCGGCCGGCACCCCGACGCCGACCTGGCAGGTCGGGGTCGCCACCGGGCAGCTCCAGCTCCGGCTGGCCGGCGCCAGGACGGCAGCCGGGGGCTGGCAGCTCAGCTCCGGCCTGATCCTCGACCCGGCCTCCTTCACGGTGGCCGACCTCGTCGACGTCGATGCCGCGACGGCGGGCGTCCAGCTGTACTCCAGCGGCGCGGTCCGGGTGAGCGTCGACCCGAACGTCGCCTTCACCTACGCCGGCGACGGTGTCTTCGTCGTCACCGTCGTGGTGACCGGGCTCACCGGGACGACGACCGTCGCCGTCACCCCCACGGTGGTGGCGAACGCGGTCTCGGGAACGTCCACCGACCCCGACGCCTACGCCGCCGGCCGGCTCGCGGTGGCACCGTTCCCGGTCACCGGCGCCTCGGCCACCCCGACCAGCTACCTCGACATCACCTTCAGCCCGAGCCTGGGCGCGCTGCTGCAGACCGGTTCGATCGACGGCAACGAGTTCGTCCTGACCGGCGCCGGGGTGGGTTCGGTGCAGCTGACCGGCTCGCCGTTCCTGCTCGACGGCACCACCTACCGCTACCTGCTGGCCGGGCGGTTCAGCGTCGGCCCGGTCAGCGTCGTGTTCTCGCTGGCCAACTTCACCGACAACTCCGGACGCTCCCCGCCGGCCGGTTCCACCTCCACCAGCAGCTTCATCGTGGTCGGCGCCACGGCGGACGCGACCTCGTCCGACAAGGCGCTGAACGGGCAGGTCGTCGGCGTCGACGTGGTCAACGGCCGCCGCTACCTCGAGATCACGTTCCGACCCGCGAGCGGCTCCAGCCTCGACCACACCACCATCAACGGCGACGAGATCGTGTTCGCCACCGCCGGCGGCACCGTCATCACGCTCGGCTCCCCGGTCCGGGTCGGCACCTCGGACACCTACCGCTACTCCTTCACCGCCAGCCTCGCCGTCGGCGGCTACACCCTCACCTTCGTCTCCGGCAGCTTCGCCGACATCGCCGGCACCCGGAACGCCGAGGAGGTCGAGGCCTTCACCCTGGCCGCGCCGACCGTCACCATCACCAACCCGAACAACGGCGCTGCCGGCGACGCCAAGGACTTCAGCCGGCGCGGCTACCTCGACATCACCTTCCCGACCCTGGGCGGGGTGGGGGTCGACCCGGCCTCGATCCTGGACGCCGGCGCCGAGTTCACCGTCGAGGCGGTCAACGCCATCCTCACGATCTCCGGAGCGCCGACCTTCCTCTCCGGCAGCACCTACCGCTACTGGTTCACCTACACGCTCACCAACGAGACCGACCCGGTCACCGGCCAGCCGGCGTCGATCGGCGGCTTCAGCAACTGGCAGTTCGTCGCGGGCAGCTGGGCCAGCACCTCCGGGGCGCTGTGGACGACGGCAGACGGGGCTCCGACCGAGCGCACGGCCACCGCGGGCGTGGTCTGGTTCGACGTCCGCTACCGCGGCATCGGCGACCTTGACCTCGAGGAACTGCTCGCCGGTGGCCAGCTCAGCCTGGCGGGGGCGGGCTCGGAGGCGCTCACCGCGGGCGACGTGGTCCAGCTCGACGACACCACCTTCCGCTACCTGTACACCGGAGTCCTCACCCCCGGCACCCTGACCCTGACCATCGCTGCCGGGTCCTGGTCCGATGCGGCCGGCAACACCGGGGGCGGCACCACCTCGACCTTCCGCCTGATCACCCGCGGCACCTCGTTCTACATCGAGCTCCTCGGCGGCATCATCCTGGCCACCGCGGGCCTCACCGACGAGCCGCTGCTCGACCTGCGGGCCCGGGTCGTCCTCGAGATCGACCCGGCCCGCAAGCTGTTCGCGCTCAGCTTCGACGGCCAGCTGTCGATCATCTACCTGGGGACCGTCGGCTCGACCTCCGGCAAGTTCGTCCTCGACCTCGGCGACGAGAGCACCTCGGTGCCGCAGTTCTGGGGCGTCGCCACCCTCGAGACCAACTTCTCCGCGCTGGAGCCCTACGGCATCAAGATGTTCGCCAAGGGCACCCTGCAGATCAACCTGACCGGCGAGGAGAAGGTCGAGACCATCACCCTGCTGGGAATCGGCGACGGCGGCGGCGACGTCACCCGCAGCTTCGTCCTGCGGCCCTACAGCTTCGGCCTCGAACTTGTCGGCCAGCTGATCGTCGAGGCCGGCGGCAGCGAGCTGATGCGGCTGCAGGGCGGTATCTGGCTGTCCATCGAGGGCACCCCGACGCCGTCGATGCAGCTCTACCTGACCGGCGAGCTCTCCTTCGGTGCCGGCTCCGCCCGCCTCACCTACGGTGCCGCGACCGGCGTGCTGTTCATCCGGACCGGTGGCGGCTTCGGCGTCGGCGTCGCCGGGATGTTCACGATCAGCCAGAGCGCGAGCATCGGGCTGCCGTCCAGCCCCGACTTCCTGATCAGCGGAAAGGTCTCGGTGATGTTCAACACCACCGGCCACCGCCAGGAGTTCCAGGTGCCGGCCAGCTTCCTGCCGCTGCTGCACGAGGGCGACCCGACCACCCTGGTGGTGTACGCCGCCGCCCCCGGCCTCAACGGCGCCGAGCGGACCGGTGTCCCGGCCGAGATCTACGCCGTCGCCACCATCCAGGCGACCCTGATCATCAAGAGCGTCATCACGCTGGTCGGCTACATCCAGATCGCGGCCGCGGTCGACACCGGCGGCGGCGTCTTCCGGATCCAGGTGACAGGAGCTGTCGGTGGCACCATCCCGTTCCTCGGGTCGGTCACAGGCGAGGTGTACCTGCAGGCGCTGATCGGCACCAGGAACGGGCTGGTGGGCCGCATCCGGCTGACCATCGGCAGCAACACCATCCCGGGGGTGAGGCTGAACGGCCAGTTCGTGCTCGAGGTCAACACCGTGGTGGGCGCCGGCGGCAGCATCGGGCCCGAGACGATCCAGACCTTCGTCCTCGAGGGGGAGGGCTCCAGCCGCCACTTCGCCACCGTGCCCGGCCACCCCGACCAGTTCCAGGTCGCCGACCAGGAGGTCGGGTTCGGCATCCGGCTGCAGATGTTCGGCGAGCTCGTCCTGCTCGACCGGCTCAGGATCGCCGCCCTGGTCGACTTCGAGATCAGCCCGACCAGGTTCCGGCTGAACGTGGTCGGGACGATGACGCTCGAGCCGCTCGGTCACGTCAACGTCTCGCTGATGATGCAGGTGGACGCCCGCGGCCTGGTGGCCTACGTCGGGCTCGACCTGAGCCTGGGAATGGACTTCAGCGGCATCCGCGGGCTCAGTTTCGGCTCCTCCCTGAGCGCCTACGTCTTCATCAACACCACCAGCGCCGACGTCGCCTACGACCACGACCTGAACTCGGGCACCGCCCCGGTGACCATCACCCGCGGCTTCCGGCTGCACCTCGAGGGCTCGATCAACCTGCTGCTGGTCGAGGCCTCCGGCTCCCTCGACATCACGATCGCCCCGAACGGCGTCCAGCTGCAGTTCTCGCTGCACTTCAGCCTCGGCGGCGGCCTGGTGTTCAATGCCGCCGGTGGCGCCGCCGCCACCTCGGCCGGCTTCGCGCTGTACCTCGACGTGTCGCT
>JAVHXR010000221.1 GCA_031119515.1 Propionicimonas sp. | reverse complement strand
CAGGTGCCTGACCTCGCCGTGGACCGGCAGGCCGTTCTTCGGCTTGAGCAGGTGGTAGCCGTACAGCTACTCCCCCGCGCTGGCGTGGCCGGAGACGTGGACGAGGGCGTTGCCCTTGTGCACCACGGTGACCCCGTTGCGGGAGAGGCCGTTGATCACCCGGTAGACGGAGTTCTCGTTGCCGGGGATGAGCGAGCTCGCCAGCAGGACGACGTCGCCGGGACCCGCGGTGACGACCGGGTGCTCGTGGTTCGAGATCCGCGACAGCGCGCTCAGCGGCTCGCCCTGCGATCCGGTGGAGATGATCACCACCTCGTCGTCGCGGTAGTCGTCGATGTGCTTGAGGTCGACAAGGGTGTTCTCCGGGACCCGCAGGTAGCCCAGTTCCCTGGCGACGCTCATGTTGCGGACCATCGACCGTCCGACGTATACGACCTTGCGGCCGTGCCGCACGGCCGCGTCCAGCACCTGTTGCACCCGGTGCACGTGGGAGGCGAAGCAGGCGACGATCAGCTTCTGCTTCGCGCTGGAGAACACCCGCTCCATCGCCGGTTCGATGTCGATCTCGTGCGGGGTGAACCCCGGCGTCTCTGCGTTGGTGGAGTCGACCATGAACAGGTCGAGCCCCTCCTCGCCGAGGCGGGCGAAGCCCGGCAGGTCGGTCAGCCGGCGGTCCAGCGGCAGCTGGTCCATCTTGAAGTCGCCGGTGTGCAGGACGGTGCCGGCCGCCGAACGGATCACCACCGCCAGGGCGTCGGGGATGGAGTGGTTCACGGCGAGGAACTGGAGGCCGAAGCCGCCGGCGGTGACCCGCTCGCCTTCGGCGACGACCCGCAGGTCGACGTCGCGCAACCGGTGCTCGCGCAGTTTCTCCCGGACCAGCGCCAGGGTGAGCCGGGAGCCGTACACCGGGATGTCGGGACGCCGCCGCAGCAGGTAGGGCACGGCGCCGATGTGGTCCTCGTGGCCGTGGGTCAGCACCAGCGCGCGGACGTCGGCCAGCCGGTCGGCGACCAGGTGCAGGCCGGGCAGGATCAGGTCGACGCCGGGGTGCTCCTCGCTGGGGAACAGGACGCCGCAGTCGACCAGCAGGAGCTCGCCGTTGAGCTCGAAGGAGGTCATGTTGCGTCCGACGTCGCCCAGCCCGCCGAGGGGGACGATCCGCAGGGTGTCGGGTGGCAGCGTGGGGGGTGTCTTCAACGTCTCGCGCACGCCGACACCCTAGCCCACCGCCTGCCTCCGCATGGCGACAGCTCCGGCTGCCCCGCCTCCGCTGGCCTGCCCCGGTCCTCCGGCCACGCGGCGCCGCATCGATCCGGACGGGCGGGGCGGCGGGTGGAACCGGAGCCCGGGGCCCGTGGGGACGCGGGGGCCGGCCCCGGTAGGCTGGCCGGGTGACCGCGCAACCGCACTCCGTCCGCCTGGCGCTGCCCTCGGAGGCCGCCGGGATCGCCGCCGTGCAGCGCCGGTCGTGGACCCAGCTCTACGACGAGCCGGTCGCCGCGCGGCTGCTGGACGGCAGCGACCTCGCCTCGATGACCGGGGCGTGGGAGTCGGCCATCCGGCGTCCGCCGCTGGCGACCTTGCGGGTGCTGGTGGCGATCGACTCCAGCGAGCCGGGACGGCACCGGGTGGTCGGTTTCGCCGCTGTCGGGCCGAGCGACGACCCGGACGCCTCCCCCGCCGAGGACGGGGTGGTGGCCGAGTTCGCGATCGACCCGCTCGCCCAGCGGCACGGGCACGGCTCGCGGCTGCTGCAGGCCTGCGTGGACACCCTGCGGGCGGACGGCTACACCCGCGCGACCTGGTGGGTGCGAAGCACCGACGACCCGCTGCGGGGATTCCTCACCGTGGCCGGCTGGGCCGCCGACGGCGCCCACACCGAGGTCGGCGGCGAGGACGACGAGTCGGGGATCAGGTTCGTCCGTCTCCACACCGACATCTCCGCCTAGCTGCTCACTCCAGCGGCACGGTCAGGTCGGTCGCGGTGACGGCGACGGTGAGCCCGTCGGCGGCAGCCTCGATCGACTCCGGCACCAGGCCGTAAGGCAGTTCCAGCCGGATCGGCTCGACAACCTGGTCGAGGATGCGCTGGGCGACGTTCTCGCCGAGGTCGAACCCCGCGATGCTGATCCGGGTCTGCGTCAGCTCGACCTGGGTCGCGTCCGTGCTCAGCGCGGGCACCGCCGACACGACCGCGACGAGTTGCTGCCCGAACAGCGCGGCGGTGTAGCTGACCTGGACCCGCCCCGGCTCGTCCCCGGCCTCGACCGGTACCCCGGCGAGCGTGCTCAGCGCCGGGTAGCCGACCAGCGCCTCGGCACGGCCGCTGCCGACGTGCACCTCGCCGGCGCCAAGGGCGAGGTCCTGCGCGACCACCTCGACGGTGTCGAGCGTGATCTGCTGGCCGGAGACCTCCACCGGGACGTCGGTCGCGCGCAGGGCGGCCGACGGGACCTCGCGGGTGATCAGCGCGGCGGTGAACGGCGTGCCGCCGAGCTCGACCTCGGGCGGCTCGGCAAGGCCCAGTTCCTGCTGCACCTGGCCGGCGACCCGGACCTCGGCAACGCCGCGGACGGCACTGTCGCCGAGCACGGCTCCGACGCCGAGCACCACGACCGCTGCGCCGGTGATCAGCAGTGGCTTCAGGACGCCCATCACAACCCCAGCAGGGGTTCGATCCCGACGGTCAGGCCCGGTCGCTGCCCGACCGCCCGGACGGCGGCCAGCACCCCGGGCATGAAGGAGTCCCGGTCGAAGGAGTCGTGCCGGATCGTGAGCATCTCCCCGGCTGTGCCGAACAGCACCTCCTGGTGGGCTACCAGCCCCCGCAGCCGGACGCCGTGGACGTGGATGCCTTCCACCACGGCACCGCGCGCCCCGTCGGGGTCGGTCGTGGTGGCGTCGGGAACCTGGCCGAGCCCCCCGGCGGCCCGGCCGGCGGCGATCCGTCCGGCGGTGCTCAGCGCCGTCCCCGACGGCGCGTCGACCTTGTTCGGGTGGTGGAGTTCGATGATCTCGGCGGATTCGAAGAACCTGGCGGCGCGCTCGGCGAAGTGCATCATGAGCACGGCGCCGACGGAGAAGTTGGACGCGACCAGCACTCCCACCGGTCGTTCCGCCACCAGCGCCCGCACCTGCTCGAGTCGTTCGGAGGTGAAGCCGGAGGTTCCGACAACGATGTTGATCCCGCGCTCGACGCACCACCTGATGTTGTCCAGCACGGCGTCGGGGGTGGTGAAGTCCACCACCACCGCCGCGGCAGCCTCGATCCGGTCCCGCGGGTCGCCGGCGTCCACGGCGTCGACGAGTTCGAGGTCGGTGGCAGCCTCGACGGCCCGGCACACCTCCGCGCCCATCCGTCCCCGTGCCCCGAATACCGCCACCTTCACCATCGGTCCTCCAGCCGTCGTCGCGTGGCGCCCATCCTAGGGGCGCCACCGGAGGGTCACCCGGGCGGGACCGGCAGCGCGAGCGCAGTCAGCACGGCGTCCCGCACCGACTCCAGCGACTGGTCGGGGTTGAAGGCGAGCCATTCCAGCCCCGCCGTGAGGGCCGCACCGACGACCGCGGCGGACTGCACGGCCGCCGCGGCCGCGCCCCCCTGCGGGTGTTCGGCGAGGTAGTCGTCGCGTAGTTGCTGCTGCACGATGTCGCGCCACCGCACCATCGCGTCGAGCCAGGAGCGCTCGGTGCGGAACATCTCGGTCACCATCACCCGGGCGGCATCGGCGTGCGACTGGACGGTTCGCAGCAGCGCCGTCACCACGGCCGCACGCCGTTCGGCGCCGGTCAGCCCGCGGGTGGCGTCCTCCAATTCGGCCCGGAGGATCCGGCTGTGGGCGTCGATCACCGCCTCGACGAGGCCGGCCTTGGAGGAGAAGTTGTAGTAGATGCTGCCCTTGGCGATGCCGGCCCGTTCGGCGATGTCGTCGACCGAGGTCGAGGTGACGCCGCGGGCGGCGAACAGCTCGGTCGCGGCGAGCAGGATCGCCTCCCTGGTCCCTGCCCTGCGGGCGGTGCGGCCGTCGACCGGCACGGGTTCTGGATGGCTGGCCACGCTGCTCCGTCCTACAGGCTGAGGGCCGGGTGCAGCCGCGACATCGACCACATCCGCTTGCCGGCGGCGGCGAGCAAACTCGCCGCGAGTGAGACCACGAAGATACCGGCCAGCACGGCGGCGCTGGTCCAGAACCGGCCTTCGATCCCGCCGGTGATCGCCTCGCGGAGCCCCGTCACGACGTAGGTCATGGGCATCCACGGGCTGATCGCCTGGAGGAACTCCGGTTCGGTCTGGATCGGGTAGGTGCCGGAGGACGACGCCAGCTGCACCATCAGCAGGACGATGACGACCACCTTGCCCACCGCCGAGCCGAGGCTGACCTGCAGGAACTGCTGCAACGCGAAGAACGCCGCCGCGGCCAGCAGGGTGAACCCGACGGTGGCCACCACGTTCTGCGGGTCGAGGCCGATCGCGAAGTGCATCACCGACAGCATGATGAGGACCTGCCCGAGGGACAGCACCAGGGCGGAGTTGAGCGAACCCCACGCCATCCGGAAGCCACTGACAGAGGTCATCAGCGCGCGGGTCTGGAGCGGGCGCAGCAACAGCCAGGTGATCAGCGCGCCGACCCACAGCGCCAGCGGGATGAAGAACGGGGCGAACCCCTCGCCCCAGGACTCCGCCTCGTGGACGTGGCCGGAGACCACGCTGACCGGGACGGCCATCGCGTCTGCGCGCTGCTGCCGGACGGTCGCGGAGTCGCCGGGGATCTCCGCGGCGCCGTCGGCCAGCTTGCCGCCGAGCTCGTCCGCGCCGCCACTCGCGGTCGCCAGGCCGCTGGCGAGCCCGGGTGTGTTCGCCGCCAGCTCCGCCGCACCGTCACCGAGCCGGGCCGCGCCGGCATCTGCCTGGTCGAGCCCCGCCGCCAGGGCGTCGGCGCCCTCCCGGAGGGCGGCTGCACCGCTGACGAGGCCCTGGTGGGGATCGCTCGCGCGGAATCCCGCGGCCAGTTCGTGCAGCCCGGACTGCAGGGCGGGGACACCGCTGGAGGCTCCGTCGCTCAGCGCGGTCACGGCGTCGGCCAGCTGCCGGG
>JAVHXR010000220.1 GCA_031119515.1 Propionicimonas sp. | reverse complement strand
CCACTGGACCGGACTGGAGGCCGACCCCGCCGTGATGCACGACGCGCTCTCGGCCGTCCTCGGGTAGACCGGGTACGGCTCCGCATCAGCGGTCGCCGATCGAGGCGCCGGTCCGCCGTCCCGGAGCCGCGCCGGGGTGCGGCTCGCCGACGGGCCGCCGAAGGCCACCGGCCAGCACGTCCGCCGTCACCCCGCCGGTGGCGCACAGCAGGACGTCGAAGACGACGAAGGCTCCCACCAGCATGGCGGCGGTCGGCAGTCCCAGGCCGGAGACCAGCTCCGCGCCGGCGGTCGGGAAGGTGTCGGCCAATGCCCAGTAGGCCAGCAGGTCACTGGTCGGGGCGAGCACGATGCAGAGCAGGATCAACCCGAAGAAGACGGCGACGAAGCCGACCGCCGAGCGGGCGGGATTTCGGCGACGCCCGAACCACAGCGACACCACGGCGACATACGCCGCGGTGAGCGGGAAGTCGATGAACAACGCGTAGACCACCTCGACCACGATCAGGGTGAACGCGCCGAGCCGGGGCTGCAGGGCGGCGTAGGACGGACCCATCACCAGCGGGGCGGCCGCGATCGCCGCGATGCTCAGGGCAACCGCCAGCAGCGGCTTGCCCACCTTCTCGGGGACCGCCCTACGAACCACGTTCTTCTCCATGCGGAGAAGGCTACACTCTCCACATGGAGAAGACCACTCGTGACCGCCTGATCGACGCGTCGCTCGACCTGCTCGCCCGCCAGGGCAGCGGGGCGGTCACCGCACGCGCCGTGGAGGCGGCCGCCGGCGCCACCCACGGCACCGTCCGCCACCACTTCGGCGACCTCGCCGGGCTCCGGACCGCACTGGTGGCGGCGCTGGTCGACGCCGAGGCAGCACCCGCCGCCGACGCTGCGCGCCGCGACCCCTCACCGATGATCGAGGGCCTGGTCACCCACTGGACCGGCCAGGGAGCGCCGATCGCGGTCGCCCGTTACGAGGTCCTGCTCGAAGCCACCCGCGACCCCGCCGTGCGCGACGCCGTCGTGGCCGCCCGCGACCGGTTCGTCGACCAGCTCGCCGGCCTGGGAGTCGATCGCGGCCAGGCCGCCACGCTGGTGGCCATGCTGGACGGGATCGTCCTCGACGCGCTCGTCCGGGGTACCCCGGCGGACCTCACGGCCTGGCACCAGGCACTCCTGCACGCCCGGGGACGGTCCTGAACACCGAGCTCCCGCCAGCCACGGCCCGGGGCTGGCGGGAGACGGCGGAGTACCCTCGAGCATGGCGTTCTGGCTGTTCAACTGCACGGGCGACGGATCACCGGGGGATGCCCGCCGGCGCGCCCTGGAGTCCCTCCGGGAACGGGAGTGGGAGGTCGCCCACGGCGAACCCCATCGCGCCGCGCTCGCCGAGGGCGACCTCGTCCTGATCTACCTGGCCGCACCCGAGCGCGTGTTCATCGCGCGCGCCGAACTGGCCTCGCCGGCCCGCAGCCTCGCCGTGTCGGGGTCGTCGCGACGTCAGGCCGGAGGGCGGTTCGCAGTCACCCTCGGCCAGGTGGAGCGGTGGGAGCCGCCGGTCGCCGTCGAGGCGGTGCTCGCGCGGATCGATCCCGCCAACCAGGCGAGGGCCGACTTCGACACCGGAGTGGTCGGAATCACTCCGGATGAGTACGAGGCGGCGACAGCCGCCGCGGCCTCCCGCTGAACCCGTCCCGGGGAGAAGTCGCGAGACAAACGCTGCCCGGGCAATTACGAAAGCAAATTGATTCGAATTGTTCGAAAACCGGCAACACTGTCGGATGGAGTCTGCTTGGACCCATCTACCGTAGCCAACCCATGCTCCGAGGTGCACCGGATCGAATTTGGATACTCTTGCGGCGCGCAATTGAATCGTATTTCGACACGCCGCAATTCCTTGCTGAACGGCGATTCTCTGACTATCGTGAATAACATCGAAGCCGTGACCAGTTCGGAGGCCACCACCATGAGTACCGCCGTGATCGTGAAGTCCTGCACCACCACCGCCTGCTCGTTCAACGACGGGGGGTGCACCGCGCTCGCCATCACGGTCGGCGGCACGGGAGCCAAGGCGTCGTGCACCACCTTCGTGGCACTGGACGCCCGCGGCGGGCTGCCCTCGGCCAACGGTCAGGTGGGAGCCTGCAAGCGCCTGGAGTGCGTGCACAACACCGACCTGCTGTGCACGGCCGCCGAGGTCTCCATCGCGGGCGAGGACGCCGAGTGCCTGACCTACGAGGTGCGCTGAGCCTCGTAGGTCAGCTGAAGCAGCCGGTCGGCCAGCTCATCGAGAGTGCCGGCCGCCTCGTCGAAGGCGAGCATCGTCACCGCGCTCGCGCCCTTCTCGACCTCCATCAGGGTGAGGCCGGTGCCGTCGACGTCGACGCAGTACACCTGGCCGTCGACATGCGGGCACGCGGTCCCCTCACGTGACGACAGGGCAACAGCGGCGTCCCAGCCCGACGACGCCGCACGCAACAACTCCCCCAACCCGTCGGCGGTGAGCCGGCCGACGAGGTCGCGGGCAGCCCATTCCTGGTCGAGATCAGGGAAGCCGGACCACCCGGACGCCCCCGCGGCATGCTCGACGACCTCCTCGAAGGACAGCGGAGTCACTCCCGCGCAGTCGTGCAGCAGGACCCGGTCGGTCTGGACGACACCGAGCCGGCCACCCGGAGCCGCCGCCACCTCTGCCACACGCGGATGCACCTCGCCGTCGGCGAGGTACTCGTCGCGGAGCTGGTCGGGCAGCCAGTGCAGGGTCCCGAGCAGGTGGACAGCGCACGCGGTGATCCGCACCGAGAACTCCGGCGCCTCCTTCACCACGTCCAGACGGACCCGCAACGGGGTCCGGCGCCAGGTCGTCACCGGGGTCGAGACGTCGCCGACGCAGGCCACCACCAGCTCCCCAGACCGGGTCAGGCCGTGACTGATCGCTGAGGCCTCGACCATCGGCACGAGGTCGTAGGCCACGACAGAGGCCCGTCCAGCACCGGCCAGCAGCCGGCCGGCCAGGGAGACCGAACGCTCCGCGAGGGCGGCGCGGGATCCGGTCGCAACTCCGCTCTGGGCAGGCTCCACGACTCCTCCATCCGAATTAGGCAAGGGAAGCCTAACCTAATCCTGTCGGCCGTGTGGCCACTTCTCAGAAGTTCGGGCCGGCCGGCCGCTCGACCACCGCAGCCGCAGCGGCGCCGGGCCGATCGAGTTTGGCGGTTTGCGCACGCAGGAATACCCCGAGGGGTACCGTCGAAGCAGCTCGAGTGGACGGAGGTCCCCCATGAAGCGGCTGGTTGTCCTCGGCGGCGGCACCGCCGGCACGATGGTCGCGAACCGGCTTCGCGCCGCGCTCGAACCGCACGAACTGCACCTCACGGTCGTCGACCGCGACGACGCCCACCACTACCAACCCGGCTATCTGTTCATGCCGTTCGGCAGCTACACCACGACCGATATCGTGCGGTCGCGGCACCGCTTCCTGGCCGACGGGATCGACCTGGTGCTGACCGGGATCGACCGCGTCGATCCCGCCCACCGCACCGTGCACCTGGGCGACGGCCGCACCCTCGGCTACGACTACCTCGTCGTCGCCACCGGGGTCAGCCCCCGCCCTGACGCCACACCGGGGATGCAGGGAGCACTGTGGGGCGACCGGGTCCACGAGTTCTACAGCCTGCCCGGGGCACAGGCGCTCACCGAGGCGATCCGCCGGTTCCGCGGCGGGCGGCTGGTCGTCCATGTCACCGAGATGCCGATCAAGTGTCCGGTCGCCCCGCTGGAGTTCGCCTTCCTCGCCGACGACTGGTTGCGCAGGCACCGGATCCGGGACAGGACCACCCTCACCTACGTCACGCCGCTGGACGGGGCGTTCACCAAGCCGGTGGCCTCCCGCGAACTCGCCACCGCGCTGACCGACCGGCAGATCGGGCTCGAGACCGACTTCGCGATCGACCGGGTCGACAACGAGACCGCCGAACTCGTCTCGTACGACGGCCGCCGGATCGGCTTCGACCTGCTGGTGACGGTCCCGCTGAACATGGGCGCGGACTGGGTGGCGCGCTCCGGGATGGGGGACGAACTCAACCTCGTCCCGTGCGACCAGCACACCATGGCCAGCCTCGCCCATCCTGACGTCTTCGTGCTCGGCGACGCCGGGACCCTCCAGACCTCCAAGGCTGGCTCGGTGGCGCACTTCGCCGTCGACGTGTTCGTCGACAACTTCCTCGACCAGTTCCACGGCCGACCGCCGGGTCGTGGGTTCGACGGGCACGCCAACTGCTTCATCGAGGCAGGCGGTCACAAGGGCATGCTGCTGGACTTCAACTACACGACGGAACCGTTCACGGGGACCTTCCCGCTCCCGGTCGTCGGTCCGTTCCGGCTGCTGCGGGAGTCCCGGCTCAACCATCTCGGCAAGCTGGCGTTCAGGTGGGTCTACTGGAACCTGCTGCTCCCCGGACGGCCACTGCCCCTCATCCCGACGGCGATGAGCATGGCCGGGAAGCGGGTCGAGAAGGACGTGGCCGCCACCGCCACCGGCCTGCCCGGCGCGCCGGAACCGTCCAGCCCCACACCGGTACGCCTCCCGATCCGGTCGTCCTCCGTCCGCCCGCTCCCGCCGCGACCCGCGCACCCGCGTCCTGCACCCCCACATCCCGCCCCACCACGCCCGAGCCCCGTGGGGATGGCAGCCGCCCCCGCCGACGGCTTTCCCGACCGGCCCGGCATCGACTCGACCGCGGATCCGGCGACGGTGCTGCCTGACCCGATCATCCCGAGGTTCTAGGAGGAGCCATGCCCACCACCCGGATTGCCGGACGACCGATCGACGTCACCGGCGAGGGCTTCCTGGTCGCCTACGACCAGTGGGACGAGAAGCTCGGCGCCGAACTCGGCCGGCTGATCGGGCTCGAACTCACGGATCGGCACTGGGCGGTGGTGCGGTTCCTGCGGGCCGACTACCCCGCCCGCGGCGAGACCGCGACCCTGCGCCGCACCAGCACGGTGGGCGGGTTCCCGATCCCCGAGCTGTTCGCCCTGTTCCCCGGCAAGCCCGCCAAGAAGATGGCCTACGTCGCCGGGCTGCCCAAACCCAAGGGTTGTGTCTGAGGAGGCACCATGACCACC
>JAVHXR010000219.1 GCA_031119515.1 Propionicimonas sp. | reverse complement strand
CCCGTCACCTGCGCGCCCTCTGACCCGGCGCCGGACCGCTTCCCGGTAAAGCCGAGTAGGATGGTCAACAATGAGTGAGCGACACGTGCACCTCGGGGTGGCCCTCGACGGTGCGGGCTGGCACCCGGCGGCCTGGCGGGAGCCCGACGCCCGCCCGGCCGAGGTCTTCGGGGCGCCGTACTGGATCGACCTGGCCCGCACGGCTGAGCGGGGCGTCGTCGACTACGTGACGATCGAGGACGCCTTCCGCCGCCACGCCGAACTGAGTGCCGAGATCACCGAGCACCGGCGCCGCTACTACGAGCAGGACGCGCCGACGGTCAGCGACGGGGAGTTCGATGCGCTGATGAACGAGCTCCTCGCGATCGAGGCATCCAACCCAGAGCTCGTCACCCCGGACTCCCCGACCCAGCTGGTCGGCGGGCGGGCGTCGTCCACCTTCGCCCCGGTGGTGCACCGGGTGCCCCTGATGAGCCTGGACAACGCCTTCTCCAGGGACGAGTTCTACCGGTGGGCCGAGCGTGCCGCCGGGCTGGCCGGGGGGGATCTCGGCGGGCTGCTCTGCGAGGTCAAGATCGACGGGCTGGCCCTCGACCTGGTCTACGAGCGGGGGCGGCTGACCTCTGCGGCCACCCGTGGCGACGGCCGCACCGGCGAGGACGTCACCGCCAACGTCGCGACGATCGCGTCGATCCCGGCGCGGCTGGCGGGGGAGGTGCCGGAGATCGTCGAGGTGCGCGGCGAGGTGTTCATGCGCGCGGACGACTTCGACGCCCTCAACGCCGGCCTGGTCGCCGCCGGGAGGTCGCCGTTCGCCAACCCCCGCAACTCCGCGGCGGGGTCGCTTCGGCAGAAGGACCCGCGGGTGACCGCGAGCCGCCGGCTCGCCTTCCTGTGCCACGGCCTGGGCGAGGTGACCGGCGGGGTGCCGATCGCGCGTCAGTCGGAAGGCTATGAACTGCTCGCGGGCTGGGGGCTTCCGGTCAGCCCGCACGCCCGGGTGGTGGATTCGGTGGACGGCGCGTGGGCCTACATAGAGGGCCTCGCCGACCGGCGCCACTCCCTGGAGCACGAGATCGACGGCGTCGTGGTGAAGGTCGACGACCGCGGCCTCCAGGCCAGGCTCGGCAACACCTCGCGCGCGCCCCGCTGGGCGATCGCGTTCAAGTACCCGCCCGAGGAGGTCACCACCCGGCTGCTCGACATCCTGGTCAATGTCGGCCGCACCGGCCGGGTGACGCCGTTCGCCCGGATGGAGCCGGTCCTGGTCGCGGGCTCGACGGTCGAGGCCGCCACCTTGCACAACGCGTCCGAGGTGGTGCGCAAGGGCGTGCTGATCGGCGACACCGTCATCCTGCGCAAGGCCGGCGACGTGATCCCCGAGATCCTCGGGCCGGTCGTCGAGCTCCGCGACGGCACCGAGCGGGCGTTCGTGATGCCCACGCACTGCCCGGCCTGCGGCACAGAGCTCCGCCCGGAGAAGGAATCGGACGCGGACATCCGCTGCCCCAACCAGCGTTCCTGCCCGGCGCAGTTGCGGGAGCGGCTCTTCCACCTCGCCGGTCGCGCCGCCCTCGACATCGAGACCCTGGGCTGGCAGGCCGCCGACGCGCTGCTCGGCGCCGGCCTGCTGGTCGACGAGGGCGACCTGTTCTCGCTCACCGAGTCCGACCTGCTCGGCTCGGCCTTCTTCACGACCAAGGCCGGTGTACTGAGTGCGAACGGGCGCAAGTTGCTGGACAACCTCGAAGTGGCCAAGACGAGGCCGTTCTCCCGCTTCCTGGTGGCGCTGTCGATCCGGCACATCGGCAAGGGCATCGCTCCGGACATCGCCGCGGCGTTCCCGTCGATCCATGCCCTGCGGCGGGCCGGGTACGACGAGCTCGCCGCGGTCGAGGGGGTGGGGCCGACCCTGGCGGCCTCGATCGTGGAGTGGTTCGGCGTCGACTGGCATGTCGCGATCGTCGACAAGTGGCTCGCCGCCGGCTGCGTCATGGCGGACGAGGTGGCCGCCGCCGAGGAGGGGCTCCCGCAGACGCTCGCCGGACTGACCGTGGTGGTGACCGGATCGCTGCCCGGCTACACCAGGGAGGGTGCCACCGCTGCGGTGACCGGCCGCGGAGGGAAGGCGGCGGGCTCGGTGTCGGCGAAGACAGACTTCGTGGTGGTGGGGGAGAACGCAGGCTCGAAGTACACCAAGGCCGTCCAGCTGGGTCGGCCGATCCTGGATGCGGAAGGCTTCGAGATCCTGCTGGAACGAGGCGGCGAAGCGGCACTGGTGGTCGCCCGTTCCGAGTAGGCGGGCCGGGGCCGGCCAATCTTCTCCATCGCGGTCGAACGCTCGCCGCCACGGTTGGGCAACCCCGAGCGGGAGTCCCCGACGGGGGGCCATCGAGACCATGGTGGCCGACCTGAGGGCCGGGATGGCGGGCGGGTTCCCGTGGTGACGGGGCGACGCTCGGCACAGGCAAGTCGGTGTCCGGGCGGCGCGACACCGGGGTCTACTTCCAGCCCTTCTCGAACCCTGTCGGGACGACCCGAGTATCGCCTTACCGGCTGAACGGCCGCTGCAGCGAGCGTACCGATCCTGGGGCGACTCCGTCACCCGTGGCAGTGGTGGGTTCTGCCGCGGGGTTCCCGTCCCTACTCGTCTGGGGACTTGCGGAGCTCTCCACGATTCGACGAGATCACGATCGAGCCTCTCGCGCGGCTGGCCCGGGTGTCGGCCGCCCGGCTTCGCGGGCGCTCGACGATGTGCCTCGGCGTCGCCGTACTCTGGTCACGACGCTGTTGGGGGAAGGACTCGGATGCGCGGGAACTCTGTCCTGGTATCGCTGCTGGTCGTTCTGGTGGGCTGCGCGCCGGTCGCCACCGGTACTCCCACACCGGCGCCGGCCGAGGTCGGGATGACCCCCGAGGTGCTGGGACTGCTGATCGAGGAGCACGTCGGCGCCCCCGCCGCCGTGACCGGTGGAAGTGGGCGGCTCACGCTGGTTCCGCCGACGGAGTGGGTGGAGGGGATCAGTGCCACGGCCTACTACCGGGCAAGACCCGGACAGCCGGGGCTTTCCATCACGCTCAGTTACTCCCCGACCCCGTACGCCGGCTCGTTCGGGTGCACCGCCTCCACCTGCGAGCAGCGGGGTGGGGTTCTCCTGCGGCACGATCCCGAGGGCCTGGTCTCGCCCCGCGAGCGGGGCTTCGTCGAGGTGACGACGTCGGCCGAGGGCCTCCCACCAGACCTGCTGGACGCCGCGATCGCGCTCGCGGGAGATCCCCGGATCGCGCCGGCCGTCGAACCCGACCTGGCCAGTGCCGCTGCGGCCAACCCACGCTGGCGCACCGACGACCTGGGCTGCGGCGCCGCCGCGATTGCTGGCCCCATCGCACTGCCAGCGCCCGGCTCCGGGCCGCTCGAGCCGGTGACCCCGCAGGCTCTTGCTGCCGTGGTGGCAAGCCACGTCGGCGGAAGCTGCGCAGGCGATGCAAGTTCCCCTGGCGCGGTCCGGGCCATCGTGTACCTCGGAGCGGACACCGACCGGCTGAGCCTTGCGATCACCGAGGACGCCCTCGCCTGCGACCAACTCGACCATTGCGAGCACCGGGGCGATGTCACCCTCGGCCGGTCGGAGGGAGACCCACCCGACCGCCCCTTCCGACTCCTGCTGTCCCGGCCCGCGCCGGACGGGACGCACTGGGTGACGCTGGAGCACGCAACCCATGACGCGGAGCGGTCCCGGATTCCGCTGCCGACTCTGATCGCGCTGGTCACAGACCCACGGGTCGGGGCCGAGGTCGACGCCGCCCTCAACCACGCCGGGGACGACCTGCCGCTGCGCTGGCGGTACACCCCCCACACGGTGGAGTAGCCGGCCACTCACCCCGCGCGGCGCGCGCCCGCGAGGTCAGGGTTGCCGACCTACGGCAGAGGCCCACTCGAGAAGGCCGGCGTCCGGTGCCAGTTCAGCGATGCTCGTGGCCTGTCCTACGAGGACGCCGAGATCGAGTTGTTGTGCCACCTGCTGGCAGACGACTACCGGCCGCGCAAGCATCTCTTCCACGCGTTCGGCGGCGGCATATGGGCACGACGTCGCTGCCGTTGCGGCGTCCACAGGTCGGCGTCCACCGGTTTCGCTGACTGATTCCGCCTCTCGCGAAGGCCCGCCGCCGATCCGAGCCGCCGGGCACCCCGGTGGCAGAAGCCGGACGGTTCGGCCCGGCCTCGGCAGTCGACTCCGGTGCTCCAGCTGGGCACCGGAATGTCCGCTTCGGGCATGATCTCGCCCCCGGCGCCGGCCTGTCCGACCTGGATCTCGCCCCACCGAAATCGAGTGGCCCCGCCGTACGCGACTTCAGCGGGATCAACTCGGTTGAGTGGCTTGATGACACGACGCTCCAACTCGATCTGAGCCACGGCGGCGACGGTGACATCCCCGTGGTGTTCCGCTTCGACGGCGAACTGACCATCAGCGGCGATCCGGACGATCTGCTCCACTCCTGCTGACAGCTCTGCGGCCGCGGGTCGCCGAGAGATACGGCGGTCAACCGCTGGGCTCGGGTGCGACGGTCGGGGGTTCCTCGAGCAACGGGGCGCGATGCCCGGCTGCGGCAGCGTCGACCGCGGCGTGATTCTGGCATCCTGTGCCGGTGAAGGATTGGCCCAGGCGACCACATCGTCCCGAGAACGCCGCAGACGCACAGCCGTCCGCGGCCGTTCCCGCCACAGCCGATGTGACTGTCGCCGAGTTACGCGCAGCGACGACCCGGCTGCTGGACGCGATGGAAGTCCGGTTCGGTCCGGAACTCCGCCTCCAGGAGGACTTGTACTGGAACGTGCCCGTCGGCGAGGCTACCCAGATCGAGGCCGAGCCCCACCCCGACCTGGGCTCAGTCGTCGACGACGTCGACTCTGTCAGGGATTTCCTGGCCCAAGAGGATTCCGACTACGTCAGCATCTGGCACGAGGCCGACCACATCGCCGGGCTGTTTCGATCCATCGCCCGCCTCGATCTCCGGCCTCCGGAGTAGATGGCAGCACCTTCGACACCCGCGCGCCTCAATGGGTTGACAAACCCGCACTCCGCCCCCGAGCCGGCCATCGAGGTGAGCCCGGGAGGGCACTTCGGGGCGACACTTCAAC
>JAVHXR010000009.1:12529-19253 GCA_031119515.1 Propionicimonas sp. | reverse complement strand
GCGCAGGCAGGTCAGGCCACGGTAGAGCGCGGCAGGCGGCCGGTGGCCAGTCGCCTGAGGTTCGACCTCGAACAGGTCGCGGTGGCGCTGGAACAGCCTGGGATGCTGCCGCGCAATCGCCGCATGCAGCTCAGCCGGTGTGCGTGACGGATCAGCCATACCGCTGGCCATGACCTCCAGGGCACGCCGATAGACATCCCGGTCTGCACGTGCAGCGAGGAACAAGTCCGGATTCACAGCGGTAACGCCGGCGGCTCGCAGGTCATGCTCCGCGAAGTCGTCGACGTCCTCGGTCACCACGAAGGTCGCTCCGGCGGCCTCGGCATCGGCAAGGATCTGCCTGTCATCGGCCGAGGTCCCTATGAAGCGCTCGGGGCGGGCGGCGGTCGGGCTGAGCGAGATCTCTACCAGCGCGCGGAGACTCGCGATGGACAGTTGGCGACCGGTCAGGTGCCCGTCGGCCTCCTCCTCCGCGGTGCGGCTCCACCGCACGGTGTAGCCGCTGGCGGCGCAGCGCAGGACCAGGGTTCGGGTGACCGGTTTGGCCAGGACGTTGGCGTCCAGGAAGACGACCAGCAGGTCGTCACTGGTCACCGAATAGCTCCGCCTCGACATCGGGCGCGGACGCGCGGGCGACGGCGTCCAGCATGTCCTCGCGGTACCGCTGGAACTCCGAGTACGGGACACGATGCCGATTGCCCACCCTCAGTGCCCGGATCTCGCCGGCGAGGATCTTGCGGGTGACCGTCGAGCGGTGGACGCCGAGCCGGCGCGCCACCTGTTCCGGGGTGAGCATCCGCTCCTCGGCGGTCACCGTGACCGTCTGGCCCGACGCGGCGGCCTCGCGCACCCGGTCGACCAGCGCCTTCGCCCAGCCGGGAAGGCCGACATCGGTCGAGCTGTCATGGATGTCGTCGGGATCGAAGGTCGCCAGCGGATGGGACATGGCACCATCATAGGCGGCACTGCGCAGATAGACCATACCTAGCTGCGCATCAAAGATGGACGGACACATGGACGTGGTTCTCGTGTTTGGTGGTCGGGCTATTCGGGTTCGGGCCGGGATAGCGGTAGCGGCGCCAGCCGGCTGACGGGTTGTAGGCACGCCACGAGTGGTTGTCGAAGATGAGGTACTTCACGTGCAGCTCCTTGGCGTGGGCCTGGAGCCAGTGCGCGACTTCCCAGCCGCGGGCATTGCCGGCGTGCGTGTTCCAGGCGGGGATCATGAAGTCGACCGCCAATCCGTGCGGGTGATCAGAGACGTAGCCGCTCGGACGGGAACCAACGCCGCCCATGTGCTTGATCCAGGGGAAGCGTTGCTTGACGCAACGGAGCGCTCGAAGGGCGTTGGGCCTGAGTCCGCGTTCGGCGGCGCTGCCGCTTGGTGGGCAGGTGCCGTCCGGGCCGGGTGGCAGCTCGCCGCTGACGGGCACGCAGTCCGGGTCGGTTTGCACTTCGACGGGTGTGGGGCTCGGGGCGGGTGTGGGTAGCCCGGGTTCGTCGGCGACGGTGCCGCAGGAGTCCATCGACAGCCGGTGGGCGGCGGCCGGCGCCGCGATGGTGGCGATAATGAGGGCGGCGCCGAAAGGGACGCTGAGGGCCACCACGACGGTCAGGCAGGCGATCCAGACAGCGGGCTTCATCACGGCCTCGCCGGGGCGTCGAGCCATCGTTCGTTGGTCTGGAAGAGTCTGCGCTCCTTGTCGTGGAGGATCGTCAGAACCTTGTACCTCTGGTCTCCGACGCACCACAGGGCGCGTCCCTTGCCTTGCATCGCCCAGCCGGTGACGAGTTCCTGTTCGATCGCCGACAGCCCGAGGAGTCGGTGGAGGTCGTCGGCGACGGGGGGTCCTGGCCGTGGAGGATGTGGGTGTCGGCCAGGTGGAGCAGGTCTTTGGCGATCGCGACGGCCTGCGAGCCGGCGTCGCCGGCGGTGAGTAGGTCCGACGGCTTGTGGGCGACGGCCACCTGGACGTCCCCGTCGCGGCGGGAGAGGCGCAGGTCGGCGTCGAAGCTCTTGACCGCTTCGGGGCCGAGCCGGAGCTGTTTCCAGGACTCGTCGCGGACGACGACGCGCAGGTCGCCGGGGGCGGCGAGTTCGCGCATGCCGCGGCTCCAGGAGTTGAGGCAAGTCAGGGCGATGCCGACGGCTTCGTCACCGAGAGCTTCGAGCCTCGACAGCGACAGGGATTGGATGGGGGCATTCCAGTCGATGTCGATGGTGGTGGGTCCGTCGAACAGACCCGCGAGGGCGCCGGAGACCAACTGGCCGAGCGCGTCCCGCAACAGCCGAGTCTCATCAAGGAACTGGCGAGTGGTGGCGTAGCGGCACTCGGCTACCAGTTCGTCGGTGGGCTCGTCGAGCAGCCGCCATAGCTCCGGGATCGTCGTCTCCACCAGCACCGTGTTGCCCTGCCGGTGCCCGGTCAGATGAGCGAGTGCGGTCTTCACCACCACTTCGTCGACTGGCCCGAACGGGACGCGCGCTTCCCCGATCCGCTGCGAGCCGACCAGACCCCGAATCAGGGTCAGCCATCGGGCAAACACGATCGCGACCCGTCGCCTGGCCTCAGTCGCGGGGAGGTCGGCCCAGCCCTGTCCAAGGGGTCCGAAGGCGAGCGGGTTGATGCGGGCCGACAGTCCGTGGCCGACGGTGATCGGCTCGACGCCAAGCGCCTCGCAGATTGGTGCGTACTCGTCCTTGGGGTCACCGGCGATCAGGGTTCGGTATCCGAAGGGCATGAGCCGGGTGGCGAAGGCTTTGATGGTGGCGGACTTGCCGCGTCCGGGTTTGCCGAAGACGAACACGTTGGGGTTGGTGACGCCGATCGAGTCGTCGAGGACCCAGCCGCCGGGGTCGGCGTAGAAGCACCCACCAGACTGTTGGTCGATGCCCATGACGGCCCCGGTGGGTGGCAGTCCGGGCCCGGTGATGAACGGCCACAGAACGCCCGCCTGGTCTGACGTCATGCGCGACACCGCCGCCGGCGCGGAGGCCGGAGCGTAGCCGTGGTCAGGCTTGGCCTCGCCCCGGCGAGAGACCGGCCGGAAGAGTCGAGGTTCCCGCTCGGCGGGCGCCTCCGCTGGACGGACTGGAAGTGGATGGCCGAAGTCGGCAAGCAGTTCGGAGGTGGAGCGTCCGGCTCGTGGTCGCCGTCTCATCGGTAGGCCTTGCGCGTGAGGGAGGCTCCGAGCGGGATGGTCGAGACCGCGAAGCCGAGGTCGTGGGCGAGGTCGAGGCGCAGGGGTGCGAAGCCCGAGCGCCGGATGCTGGCGTCGAGCCTGCGTCCGGCCTCGTTGATGGCGGACGGGCGCGGCACGGTGACCGTCGCGACGGCGTACGGCCGGGTGAGGGCGTTGCCGTGGGCGAGTTTGTCGTCCAGGCCGTGGGCCTTGGCGTGTTCGGCGCGTTGGCGGGCTCGGCTGCGGATGCCGGCCCTGGCGCGGACGGCGTCGGCCATGTCGGCAGTCCATTCGGCGTTCGCGGTCTGTCGGTCGGCGGACTGCTGGGCGAGCAGCGGGAATGCGACCAGGAGGCTGCGTCGCTCCCCCGGCTCTGTCGGCACGAGGACGGGGGCCAGTGCGCCGAGGGCCGCACCGCGGTCGGGCAGCTTCAGCGTCGTGCTGATGCTGAGCCAGGCGTCGTGGGAGTAGTGGCGCCCGCTCGCTTGGGCGATGCCTGGGCCTGCCTGGGCCCATGGGATCGACGCCTCGACGCCAGGGTCGGTGGCCGCAGCGGCCTGGGCCTCGATTATCCCCCCTCGTTCGGTCGACGCGAACCCGGTTCGGACGGCCAGTGCCAGTTCGGGGCTTGTCAGCCAGGCGACCGAGGTCGCGCCGACACCGGAGCGCAGCTGCGCCTCGACTTCGCCCATGAGTTGGAGAAGGACGCGGGCGCGAGCGTCGACGCCGCGTCCGAACTCGCGGGCCTCCCGCGACAGCCGGGCAGCAGGCACCACACTCGTGACGAACGCCTGGGTGCGCACCGAGGCCATGGCCAGGGCAGCCGTGAGTTGATCGGTGATAGCGACCGCGAGCGGGGGCGCGTCAGGCCGCCGGTGCCGTTGGCTCCACAGCACGCGCTCGGCGGCGTCAGCGGGAACGGTGCGGACCATGAACAGCACCTCGTCGATCAGTTCGGTGCGCAGGCACCCGTCGAGCAGGTCGGCGAGCCCTGTCCCGTAGCCGGCGCGCTGGTTGACGTCGGCCATGCCGACGCCGGGGTGGGTGATCGCGGCGGTGACCGCCCACGTGTGGGCTGCGTGGTCCTGGATGATCGCCACCCTCGCCTGTGATGGCCCAGACGGTGGTCCGTCATAGATCACGACCCCGGATAGGACGCCTGGCAGGTCGACCTCCGCCAGATTCCTGGTCTTGCCGACTCTCGCCCGAGACCGGAACCGCGACCAGCCCGCGATCCGGGCGAGCGTGAATGCCGACCAGGCGACGAGCCAGCCGGTGAGCGAGCGCCCCCGGATCGGGACGGCCACCAGGACGAGCAAGGCAGCCCACGCGAGGATCAGCGACCCGGCCAGACTCCACTGCTGCCGGTTCACCGCGAGGAACACCGGCAGCGCAGCGCCACCGAGCACCCCCAGTTGTAGGCCGGTGAGTCGGAAGAACCAGCCGATCCGGTCTCGGGAGTAGTCGCTGTAGACAGCCATCGTCGTCCTTTCCGGTCACACGGCCACTGCAGCTGCGGCAGCTTCGCCGCCGCCTGCCGCTGTTCCCCCACTCGCCAGCGCATCGCCTGCCGGTGTGGCGCCGACGGTGGGCCGAGCCGCCAGGGTCGAGGGTGTCCCGCTGTTGCTCGGGGCTGGTGGGGTGTTGTCCACGCCCGCTTCGGTGTTGTCCGCGGGCGGGTTGCCGTCGCTGTCGTTCTGGCGGCTGTCCGGGGTATGGCTGGCCTTCCTGGCCTGTGGGCTCAGGTCAGGTGGCCAGACCTGGTGCCCCACGCCCATCTGGCTGGTCAGGTCGGCACCCGTCGAGGCTCCACGTGTGCCGATGGTGGCCATGACGCCAAGTCCCGATGCGGCGACCTGGCCGACCGGGCCGAGAACCTTCATGACCCCCGAGGCGGAGTTCGCGAACCGGGACGTGGTTTGCGCCTCGGCCGAGCCCTCTGCACTCGTCCGTCCCTGTTCGTCGGTCCGGGTTGCCGCCCCACCGTCCGCGGGCCTCGGGGACAGCAGACCCTGGATGCCGCCGTTCGCTGCCAGTCCGGCACGCATCGCGGCCCCGGAGCTGGTGCCAGGGTCGACGAAGGCGAGCATCCGGAACAGCGCCAGCGGGCTGAAGACTGAGATCAGGATCAGCACCACCCCGACCACCGAGGTACCGATGGCGGAGAAGTCCTTGCCGAGCCCGGTGGCGATGCCGGTCGTGAACTGGTTCGCGAGCCCGAAGACCAGCACCATTGCAGCCGGCGCGAACGCAGCGGCGTGGAACCAGCGCAGCGACTTCCAGAACCACGCTCGCCCCGTGTCGCCGATCAGGCCAGCGGCGGCAATCGGGGTCGTCGCGGCGAGCACCATCAGCGCGGCTGCCCGCGCGAGCAGGACGAGGAAGTGGCCGATCGCGGCGATCACGACGAAGAAGCCCATGAACCCGAGCACCGTGGCGACCGTGGCGTCGGTGATGTCGCCGGCGCCGAAAGGCTCGCCGATCTTGATAGCCGACCAGGCGTCCGCGTTCAGCAGGGACTGCATCAGTGACCGGGTGAGCCCCGAGGTGGCGGCGATCAGCACCACCCCGTAGGCGAGCCAACCCGCCCACACCACGGTGAACTGGACCAGACCGATCCCGACTCGGGCAAGGCTGCGGCCGTCGCGCCGGACCGCAGCCGTCCCGATTTGGACAGTGCCCAGGATCAGCACCAGCGCGCCAGCGATCCAGAAGGCCGTCCGGTAGATGCCCGCGCCGGGCCCGCCCTCACGCAGGTCCGGGGTAAGCAGCATGTCGCCCAGGTTCAGCACCAGTTGGAGCAGCCAGAGGCCGGCGTTCCAGATACCCAGCATCGCCGCTGTCCAGCCGTCATTGACGATCTTCGAGGCGACGTTGCCGAGCGGGTCGAACGGGTTCGGGAAGATCGGGATCACGATGCCTGCCTCCAGGTCCTCCAGCCGGCGTCGATGAACGCTTGGGTGCCCGGCCACGCGCCATCGACCGCCGCCGGTGGGACGCCGGCCGCGATCACCCATCTGTCGTTCACCCACGCCATCCGGGCGCAGTGGCCGTAGGCCATGCGAGCATCGGTGGCGACCGTGGCGCGGACCTCGACCATCACGCACGCCAGCACCCAGTCCGGGCCGTCAGTCCCCTTCACCTGGGCACCGACAGGGACGACGGTGACGGTGGTGGTGTCATCGATCCGATCGGGTGCCTCGTGTGGGACGGCGCCGAGGAAGGCCTGGACGTTGGCGGACATCTCCCACGCCGCAAGCTCTGGACCACCCGGCGCCACCCAGGCCGAGTGCACCTGGCTGAGGACCGGGATGCTCATCTCCTCCAGCACCCGCACCTCGATCGCCGCCAGCTGACCCAGCGCCCCCACGGGCGTCCTGGGGAACCCCGACGACACGCTCGCCGGTCCAATCGACGCTGAGACCGGGATCGTGATCCCCGGCTGCAGGACTGCCGCCGGCGCATGGGGCCACCTGGCGTCACGTCGGATACCCGGCAGCGATGAAGCCGCGATCGCGTCTCGTCGGGCGTCACCCAAGGG
>JAVHXR010000009.1:0-12519 GCA_031119515.1 Propionicimonas sp. | reverse complement strand
CCGACCTGCGGCGGTCGGCGGAAGTCGATCCGCTGACCGGCTTCACCAACCGGCGTACCGGTGAGGCGCGGCTGGAGACGCTGATGCGCGCGGCGCAGCACGAACGCAGGCCGCTGTCGCTGCTGTTCATCGACATCGACCTGTTCCGTCCCCGGTGCGCTGGGGACGAGGAGTGCCAGCATGGTGGCGACGAGCCCGCCGAACAGCAGCATGCCGACGGTCGCAACCGCGGCCAGCCCGACGAACAGCCGCCACCGGGGCCACAGCGCGCCGGTGATGTCCTGGGCAGCCATCAGATGCAGCCCTTCCCCATTAGCGCGTCCAACAGCGATGGCAGGGTCAGGTAGGCGATCACCGACAAGAAGACGACGACCGCGGAGATGACCCCGGCGCGGGAGGCGTGCGGCATCATGAACAGGCGTCCGCCGGCGATCGCGGCGACGCTGATCACGAGAGCCACGACGAAGATCCACTGCACGCCCCACAGGACGTTGCCGGTGATCTGATCGACATACTGCTGTGCCTGACCGGGTGCGACCGGGCAGACCTTGAGCGGAATCAAGAACCTCATAGGGGTAGTCCTTCCAGGATGGTGAGCAGCCTCCCGGCGGAGGCTGCGACGTGTCCGGGCAATGGATCCGGGGTAAGCCCGGTGATCGCGAGGCGCTTGTCGTGGCGGAAGGTCGCTACTCGCCCCGACTCGAGCAGGGCGCGGGTGCGCGGTTGGATGGCCGAGGCCAGCCGGGTTGGCCAACGTGGCGGAGGGGTGCCGACGATCGCGAGTGTCGGGTTGTGTGCGAGTGCGAGGTCGAGGACGAGTTCAAGCTGCCGCAGGCACGGGACACTCGCCCTCGCCACCAGCACCCAGCGACTCGTGACGTCAGCAGCGATCGACAGCTCGCCGGGGCGATCGGTCAGCAGATCCCCGACATCGAGCACGGTGAAGGTCCCGTCCTCCTCCGGAGGTGGAGGGGCCGCGTCGAACAAGGACGTCGAGCTCCGGCGTATCAGGGTGACGCCCTCGCGCTGCCCCCTCGTCCAGCCACCGCGACCGGTACCAAGTTCGGCGGCGGCTGCGGCAGTCAGCCCGGATCGGCTGGGCGGTCCGCACTCAATGATCCGGGCCGGGCCGGTGAGCGTCGCCACGGATGCCAGAGCCAGACTGACCGTCGTCGCACCGACCGACCCGATCAACCCGGCGACCGCTACGACGCTCTCGTCGTACCGGGCCTGCCACCCGTACAGCCCGGTACCCGGTGGCCGCACCTGTTGGCGAACCTTCTGGGCGAGCGCGTTCCGCACGGTTGCTGCGAGCGGCGCCCACTCGATTGTGTCGTCGGTCATTCCGATCACCTCGGCCATGAAGAAGGCGCCGCGCCGTCCATGTAGGCCACCGGGATCTCAGGCAGCATCACGAAGCTCGTCGAGCAGGTGCGGCAGAGAGTCGCGCAGCGCCTGGATCGTGAGATGGATGCGTCGACGGACGGTCCGTGCCGAGCAGCCCAGCCGCTCGGCCACCAGTGCGGAGAAGGTGTTGCCGGTCAAACCGCCGAGGCAGCTGTCTCGCTTGAGCGCCCAGCTGGCGTCGTAGCCAACCTCCACGGCCACCAGAAGCAGTGCGCGATCCCACGGGGTGATGACCTGGGTGTCGACCGCATGGTCGAGCAGGTCATGCAGTTCGCCGGCCCCGGTCTGCTCGGCGGGCGCGATGTGCGAGCGCCAGGTGTCGACGTACTGAGTCGCGGAGGCGTTGAGCCGTTCGGCAGGATCGGGACGGCTCGACGCCCCGATCTCCCGCAGCACCTCATTGCGCACCTTGGCCAGCACATTGGCCGCAACCTTCGAGGTGGTCCGCCAGGGAAACTCGGAGGCCTGAATCCACAGCTGCTCGGCGACCATGAAGTTGGGATTCGGCACGTGCCGGTAGCGAGAAGCGAGACAGCCCGCCCCGGGCAGCAGCGCCCAAACCAGTGCCACCCGCGCGGCGTGATCGTCATCGTCCTGCTCCGACGCCCGCCGAGCGAGGACGCGCAGCACCCTGTCGCTCTCCTCGCCCGGTACCCGCTTCAACCACGCGCGTAGTCCGCCGGCGTCAACGACACGCAGCTCCGGGTGAAGCTCCTGCCACCCAGGCCACGCAGCCTCGACCTCACCCGGCACACTCTCCGAGCTGGCGAAGTTCAGTTCCTTGCCAACCGACCTCATCTCATGTCTCCTTCCGCGGTCTTCGCGACTACGGAAGGCGATCAAGTCGATGTAGTTGGGTTTGTCCCCAGACCTGTCCAAGCGGCCTGAGTTCTCCACAGATCTGCCGGAGGACATTGACAGGAAGCCACACCGGCATCCGGTGACAACTGGTGAATCCGCTTGTCAACGCTGGGGACACGTGCATCGCGGTGCCTTCGCAGGCTCAGGTAGTTCTTAGGCCGAGGGCTTGCCAAGGCCTCGTGCTGGCGCGCCCTGGGTTGAGGGAGGGTTGTGGAGGCGCGCGTGCTGGTGCGGGACACTGTCGCTCATGGCTGACTGGTCACCGTTACGGAGTGCGCTGCGTGATGTCGACCACCGGTGCACCTTCACCTGGCAGGAACTGGATTCCATGGTTGGGGGTCTTCCCCCCTCCGCGCAGAACTATCCAGCCTTCTGGAAGGGCGCCAGAACCGGATGGCCCGGCTTCACCACTGTCGATGTTCGCGTCGGCGGCTCGGTGACCTTCGTTCGGCGCTCATCAGGGCACGGCGAACCGATGCCCCGCGACGTGAGGGCCAGCGAAGGCAGGGCGCAGGCCCATCAGCGGGACGCCGAACTCGGGCAGGAACTTGTCGGGAGCGCTGACGTCGTGCTGGTCGGCTGCGTGAAGAGCAAGCTCTCCCATGCCGCGCCAGCGAGGGACCTGTACATCTCGCCGTTGTTCCGCAAGGAACGCGCGTACGCCGAGACCGCAGGCGACCGATGGTTCATCCTGTCCGCAGAACACGGCCTGGTCGCCCCCGAAGAGATCCTGCAACCGTACGAGCTTCGCCTCTCGACCACTCCCGCCGCCTACCGCCAGGAGTGGGGCGTCAAGGTGGTGCAGCAACTCCACGACGTGGCCGGCACGCTCCGCGGAAAGACAATCGAAGCCCATGCCGGCTCGGCCTACATTGACCCGATCCGCGCAGGCGTGACGCAGGCTGGGGCCCAGCTTGTCGAGCCGCTCGCTGGTCTCACCCTTGGCCAACGCCTCGCCTGGTACGGCCTGCACATGGCTCACCCGCAGAACCACGCCACCCCGCCTGTGCCGGTCACGGCACCGCCACCGGGGCCGGCTCCTGATGTCTCGGGGCTGGTCGGCCAGCTGCGCGACGAGACCACCTCCCGAAGCCCGGCCGAGTTCCTCGCGACCAGCGGCGCGGGCCTCCGAATGCCCGGCCTCTACAGCTGGTGGGTCGACAGCAGCGGTGCGCACGACCTGACCGTGGGTCTCGGACACCTCGTCGAACCGGGGCTGATCTATGCAGGACTGGCTGGCGCCACCAGATCCCACAGCGGCAGGAAGTCCACCAACACCCTCTGGGGGCGTATCCGTGGCATGCACCTCGGCGGCAGGCACAACTTCTCCACGTTCAGACTCAGTCTCGGTGCGGTCCTGGCCACAGCAGAAGACCGCTCCGCCATCGACGAGGAGCAACTGACCAGATGGATGCACCAGCACCTACGAGTCATCGCCATCCCCGTCGAGGACGCCGACACGCTCGAGGCCCTCGAAACCGGGATCCTCGACGCCCTCGACCCGCCCCTCAACCTCGACAAGCGGCCCAAGAACGAACTGAGAGCCCGCCTCAGCGCGCTCCGACGTCGCCACAACCAGAGGTAGCGAGCATCATCGAACGGCGGGCATCAGGAGGAGCAGGCAGCGAGGCCGATGAGCTTCTGTAACTTGACGATGAGCTTCTGTAACTTCCTGAATGTTCTCCTCGGGTGGTTCGAATCTGGGCGGACCGCTCGGGGCGAACTATCAACGGGGTGGATGCGACCCACGGAGGTGCGCTCTACTCGCCTCCTCGGTGTCTCAGGGGAGTCCTAGATTGCGACTGCTGGACCGATGAGACGAGGATGTCTGTCTGCCGGCGCTAGGAGGAGCGGAGCCATGCCTGACGAGATCGTTCGCATCCGGATTCCCGCAGGCCACGACCTGGGGAAGTCTCACCAAGTCGCAGGAGCCTTCAGCGCCAACTCCTTCGGTGCCGACGGCCCTGGAGGTCCCGTCGTGATCTTTCGAGATCTCCCCCAGGGGAAGAAGGAGATCGTGCAGGTATCGCCGGGTCTCACGGGCTTCCAGAAGATCGCTCTCAACGCGGCTGGCATCATCGTCCTCCATGCCAGCCAGTGGTTCCTGACCGAGGTGGCTCCCACTATCTGGCAGCGGATCAGGACCGCCGTAGCGGATCGGAAGCAACACTCCCAAGTCAAGACCACTCTCCAACGTCAGGACGCTGAGATACAGATCGTTGAGCCCGTTGAGGCCACAGAGCCTTGCTCGGAGCTGGCCGTCGCTCCAGAGCACATGACGAGCAGTGAGTGGCGGGAAGCCTTCAGAAACATGCTGCTGGCGGGTGGATTCACGGTGGCCCAGTGGCAACGGCTGGCTGCAGCAGTCATCGAGGACGAGGGTGATGAGGGCGTAGCGATTGCCGCTCAGGAGGAGATGAGGAAGCTGTCTCCCCAGGAGGGCGTCAACGAGATCGGGGCACTCTTCCAATCGAGTCCCACTCTGCTGTCGGAGGGGGAGGTCATGGAGCCCGTGGAGATCTCGGCGGCGCCTGCTGAACCCAGCTACCCCCCGCAGCGGATGATGGAGCCGGAAGGCAGCGACTCCTCGGTCGACCTCGAGGATGATGAACCTCACGCCGATGAGTCCGCCCACTGAGAACTGGAGCCCCCCGAACGCCGGCGATCCTCCTGCGCGTGATCTGTCGCACCACCGTCGCTGCTCCCCCGGTCAGAAGAGCGAGCCTGTCGAGACCACCTCGGAAGCTGAGCAAGTAGCTTCGTGCGGTCACGGCTAGGCAGCACCTCCACGCACTGCCGCCAGCATCCGTCGCACCGGCACTGGAAGCAGTTCGTCAACGTTAACCTCATCGACCAGCCGGACTAGGTTCGACCAGACCTGCTGACGGACCGCCGCACTGGTGATCCCGTAGATGGCCGCTAATGCCGACTCGACGTCACCAACCGCGCCAGGTTGTCTCGGTAGGGATGAGCCTCGGTCGCCAGCTGGGTGGTCCGTCTCGGTGAGGATCCGATCGAGCGGGATCCTGGCGATGTCGGCTGCGTACTTCATGCCAGCTGCGTTGACCGAGAACCTGCATCCGAGTTCTATTGCCCGCCTGGTCTGTATCGCGCTACCCCGCCACCAGTGCAGTACTGCGCCCCTGGCTGAGCGACCATCGAGTGCGTCGAGTACCGTGTTCGGTGCTCCTGAGCTGTGGATGGACGTGATCCGCGGTGTGGTCTGCAGGCAGTCAAGGACCGACGCGAGCACCTCCGTCTGCGCGCCCAACGCCACTTTCGAATGTCGGTCTACGCCTACCTCGCTGACGTACGCCGTGGATGCAAGGAGTTCAGCGAACCTGGCAGGGTCGTAAGCACTCTGGGCGTTGGGAATGCCTGGGTGGCAACCCAGACCCCAGACGGTCACCTGGTCGCGCCGACCCAGGACGGACTCGAACTCGTCGAGGGATCTAGTGGCCGCGAAGACAACCGCACCAAGGCGCTCCAGGTCCCCGGGGCGCGCCTTGGGGTCGATGTGTGCATGGAGATCCAGGGAGGGGAGTTGCCTGCTCACGTGAACAAACTCCGGAGTTCCTCGACTCCCCGCTGTGTTAGGGCAAGGGCATCCTGAGCGGCGTACCCAGGAGGCAGAGACATCGCCATGACATCACGCAGGCGGATTCCGCGATCGGCAAAGTCACGCATCGGTTCGACGACCGACTTCTGCTGGATGAAGGCATCGAACCGACCACTCGTGTCGTTGACGAGGTAGGTGGTCTTGTCGGGGACTTCAGACGCGACGAACGCGGCTCGACGTACGAGGCAGCCAAAGCAGACGCCACAGGAGGCTCCGACCACTCCGCTGAATCGAGCGTCGGTGTGTGAGCACGAGTTGGTTTCGCTGAGATAGGTCGATGCAGCATCGACGCCAACGGCATTTGCTACTCGCCGAAACATGTCGCCCTTGGTCAGGGTTGCGAACGGGTTCTCGATCAGGCCATGCCCGCCGACGTCCTTCATGAGATCAGCCAGCTCGTGCAGGAACCGTGGGTGGGTCGTGTGTGTAGACAGGCTCCCGCGACGGTCCGGACCAAGCGGCGGGTTCAGTGAAGCGAAGCCGTTCTCGGCGATCCAGAGCGGTGAACCGGCACGTTCTGCTACGGCGAGTCCAAGTGCCAGAAACAGCAGCGAGCGCGAGCGGGTCGACGGCTCATCACGGAACCAGGTTGTGTCCAGACGCTTCGCGCGACGGCTCAAGCGGAACTGGCGATGAGCCTGCTGAACACCTGGAGCGAGGCCCTCTATCGCCTTCGCGACTCGCTGTTGGACAGGCGAGATTGCAGTGGAACTGAAGTGCGACACGAGAGACTGCGAGCGGCCCTCGCCGAGTTCCAACGCCGATGCCAGTGCGCCGGCGGCGGAGTCGGCCCCGCCACTGAGAAGCACGGTTCGGTCGTGGCGTTGCTCATCCACGAGTAGCCTCGTCTCTCCCACGGGAGGCGCCTGTGTGAACCGGAACGTCCAGCGGTCGCCTGACAGGAAACCGATGATCCGGCCGAGCCGATCGGCCTGCATCGCCCAGGCGTCAGGATCAGTGACCTGCACGGTGAGGTCGAACTCCCGCGCGTTCCAGCTTGAGCCGCCACCCTCACGGAGCACGGATCGATCGGACGCGAGGACCGCCAGCGCGATCCGGACGAGGTCAATGTTGCGTGGGTTCACGACGCCGAGCGTCGACAGATGCGGATCAAGCGTCCCGACGAAAGTGGAGCGCCCGCCACGAGTCCAGAAGAACACCTCATCAAATGCGCTGCTCTCGAGTGCGGCGTTTGCGTCCGCCTCGGAGATTGTGAGCAACAGCCGGGTCATGACTTGACTCCGAAGATCTTGCCGATATCTCGGATGCCACCCTCGATTGCCCTAGCCATCTCAGGTTCGGTGGCGCCGGTCGGGGTGAGTGTGGCCTGAGCTGCGAGTTCGGCGGCGACATCACGGATCTGTCGCTCAATGCTGCGTCGCTTCTCAGGGCTGGACGTCTTCGCGTAGACAGTGGCAGAGACCTCAGTCAGTGCTGTCTCTGCGATGGTCGTCTCGATTGACTTCCGAACTACCTCTTCCGGGGTTGGTGGGTGACCTGCTGGTTGTTCCAGAATCCACTCAACGACGCCAGCGACAATGTCACGTTCCTCGGCATCGGCAACAGTGCTGTCAGACTGGGCTTGAAAAGCGGCCTCGATGATCTTGAGGCCAATGGCGACCGGATCGCCCAGCGCCCGAAGCTCGTCGTAGTCGAGTCCGGCCTCCCGCAGTGCCTCACGGTTTCCGGACGAGTAAGCCAGTGCCAGGTGTCCTGCACGCCCCGCCGCCTTCGACACCCGGCCGGCCGATCGAGACGCCCCACCGTAGGTGCGGCTGCCTGCACCGCCGCTCCTGGCTCCGCCACCGCCGCCACCGGGGCCGTCGGCACCGCCTCCTCGTCCACGAGGGCGCAGTAAGACGCGGAGAGCCGGACCGAGATCGATCTGCGGTCGCTGATCTGGAGGACGTGGGGCCGACGGGTCAGCTGGACTGCCGTTACCTTCGGTATCGCCACCAACGGGTGTCGCCTCACCAGGGCCATCAAGCCAGTCAGCGATGTTGTCGCGAAGATCGCGAGCGTCCTTGCCGCCGCTTCCACCGAAGGAGCCGCTAGTTCCCATTGCTGGCACTCCATTCAGCCTCGACGATGGCGATCGAGTTCAGCAACTGCTCGTCGATGGTTCCGGCCTTCCATGTCTCCAGAACAGGCCTGTAGGTCGACTGGTCGAGCGGTCGGAGCTTGATGGTCGTTGCGAACTCCAGATCATTGGCGGGGAGGCTCCTTAGCGCCGCCACGACGTTAGGCACGGTAGTGGGCTGCTGGTCGGCAAGACGGAGCAGGCTGTCGACTGTGAACCTCTGAATACTTGGCTGGTCACGAGTACGACGTCCGAGGTACCCAACGAGAGCCTGGGCGTCCGAATCAGGTAGTGCCTTGAGCGTTTGGTCGGTTACGCCTGCACGGTCGAGCTTGAGGCTTGAGGTGAGTGCGACAGCAAGGTCGCGAAGCCGCTCCGGCAGTCCGGTGTCGATGACCTCGATCTTGGCGAACGAAGCAGCTAGGTAGAGATAGCCAGAGATAGCCGATGCGTCGAGAATAGGAGGGAGCTTCGCCCAGCGACGAAGGGTGTCACTGAACGCATCCTCGTTCGCGGGCTTCGTCTCCCGCTCGTGACCACTCGGCTTGGCTGGCCTGCGGCCCTTTGCGGGTACCTCATTGGCTTCATCAGTTGCCTCGTCGGACACCGGCTCAGCGGGACCGTTGGCGGCGATCTCGAGGGCGTCGAGCTTGTCGCGAAGCTGATTGGAAGCCAGCCAATCGAGGACAGTGCGGAAGTCATCAGTGAGGATGCGCTCCAGCACCATGAGCTTGGCAACCTCGTCGGGCTTCAGCTGGAAGCCGCGTCGGCTCGCCACAGCTTGACGGACATTCAGGTCATTGAGGAACCGCTTGATCCGTCGCGGGTTGCCGTGGAACTTCTCATACAAAATCGGGGTGAGCCGTGCCGCAGTAACCAAGTGACCAGCGAGGTGACCGCCGTCCTCGACCTCAATGCCGTCGAGACTGCCGCTGTCGAGCCGCAGCTCGTCACACTTGGCGACGACCTCGACGTATGCGTCAAGTTCGAGATCCCCCTTCGCCAGAAGAAGGAAGAGGTAGGCCTCGGTGTCGAAGCGGCTCAGAGCAGGCAGTGGGATCGTCGTCTGAACAATCTTGTGTAGGTAGAGCTTGGCGGGATCCTCCTCTTCACCATTCGCCTCCGCGGTCCTGAACTTCTGCTGGATGGCTTCAGCGACGCGGTCCTCGTCCGCAGCAATGACAAATGACATCCCCTTGGCGGACAGGAAGAGCCGGATAGCTTCGAGAGTCTCAACCACAGTGTCCGGCAGGCAACGATCAAGATCGTCAACGAGCCCGACCACCCGTGACAGGTGTGCCAGAGATGGATCGGCAAGGAGTGCCTCGAACTCGTCCCGGAACTCGACCATCCCCTTGTCGGTGTCGAGCCTCTCCGGGTCATCGCTGACCAACCCGAAGACGTCATCGATGTCGGGAAGCTGCATCGTCAAGGCAGTCCGGGCTGCCATCTTGACAGCCTTCGACCAGTTGACCTTGCGGACGAGCTTCTTGAAAGCATCCAGGCCATGCTTGCCGACTGGGTCCTCAGCCTTGAACTCCTTGCTCAGAGCGCCGAGAACCTCTGCGATAAGGCTCTCCTTGGGACCGACCGTCGGGTCGTAACGCCAAGGCTGGGTCGGAACCACCAAGACCCCGCCAACAGCGGTCTTGGACCGCTCGGTGATCTCGGCCTTGATCAGTTCAAGCACGCTGGTCTTGCCGCTACCCCACGCACCGGAGAGTCCGATCGCAACAGGGTCCAGGGCGTCATCGAAGATTGCGTCCGCTGCGGTCTCCGCCACAGCGCGGAAGGCCAGCAGATCCTGGGTCGCTGGTTCGTCGGACCAGAGCGGAAACCCTGAGCTCTCGACGGCTGGTTCAGTCACATCCTCGACGCTAGTGGCACGACCAGACACTTCCGCATGCGGCACGCCTAATCCAGCAATAGCCGTAGGCGCCACGCCGCCGCATCATCCGGCGGCGTCGGGGGGTGAGCGCCTCGAGGCGAGGGTTCCTCAGTCGGCCCACGTGGCGTAGAACGCGAGTTTGTTCGGGTTGTTGAGAAGTACGGCAAACCCTGATTCTGGTCGGCCGCAGCCGAGTGCATTGCGGATCACCGGCTCCAGGCGGGGCAGTCGCTCGGCCTCCCAGCCGCGAACCCATTGCTTGGCCACGGACTCGATCGTGCCCGTGGTGCAGTCCGTCTGGAAGAGCAGCTCCGGTGGCTGCGCTGCGACATCGAAGATCTGGAGACGCACCGGATCGTCTGGTTGCTGCGTCACGGCAGGCATGGGACGAGGCTTGGCGTGACCGCGGTGGGAACCGCGGCGGGCGCGGCGGACGGAACGAGCCACGTCATGAGCTGGACGCCTTCTCTCGGACCGTGTGGTTGATGATCTCGCGGGTGCGTTCGGGCCAGTCCTCGTCGCTGGGGAACGGCGACTCCGGCAGGTCGGGGGGTTCGCCGAGACCGGGCCCGCCGGCGGCCCGGTAGTCGAGCCGGGCAGTCTCGCCGTAGGGGTCGGCCTCGAGCGCGATGAGAGCGGCTTCACGGGCGGCGAGGTGGTTGCCTGCCTGGTGTTCGGCGGTGGCGACGATGTGGGCGACGTCGGCGATCGCAACGACGTACTGCTGGTCGATGCGCTCGCCGTCATAGACCCAGTTGCCGCGGTTGTCCTTGAAGCCGGTGAGCGGTTCCCCGGTGACGAGTGAGAGCGCGGTGCGCAGGTCGTCCAGGCCAGCGGGGCCCTTGGCTTGGCCGCGGAGGCGGAGTCTGCGGAACAGGTCTGCGTCGACGAGCACGCCCTGCAGCTCGTAGGCGCGGACTCCGGAGGTCTTGGTGGCGTGGGTCCGGCTCATCAGGGGCACGTAGGGCTGCTTGCTGTCGGGGTGCTCGCCGAGCCAGTCGCGGAGCCGGTTGACCGTGTTGCGGACGCGGGCGGGGTCGATGCGCATCGCGTCGGCGACCTGTTGGGTGGTGGCGCCGCGGGTGCGGGTGGCGAGGAAGGCGAGCAGTTCGACGAAGCTGCCCTTGCTGGCGCCCACGACGGCAGGTTCGCCGCCGTCGGCGAGTTCGACGGCGACTGGCCCTAGGATCCGCAGCTTGGGCCGGACGCAGGTGGGGTCGTGCCAGTCAGCCAGATCGGCATCCAAGGTCGGGTCCGCGGCCGCGACGGCCGCGGAGGTCGCGATGGGCACCCTGGGTGCTAGCCGGACAAGGTCGTCGGCGGTGGTCGCGGCGGTGTCGATGTACTCGTCGTCAGCCTCGGGCAAGAGGCTGGTTGTGGTGGCGTCCTCTGGTGTGTCGCGCGGAAAGGTGAGGTCGTTGCGGATGGCGCCGGTCTGGTCAGCGAGACTCTCCCAGCCCTGCTCGGCGTAGGTGTTCACCTGGATGGGTGCGTCGGCGAGGGTGTCGGTCTGGACCAGGAGTCGGGCGAACCCTTCCGCTTCGTCGCTGGTGATGCCGGCCGGCACCAGGTCGAGGTCGAGTTCGGGGATCGCGAGCCTGCCGTTGCTGGTGAGGTTGAGGTGGAGGTTGCTGTCGTCGCCGGCGTCGGTGCCGACGAGGACGACTGCGGTGCCGGTGCGTCCAGGCCGTTGCACGACCATCGTCCGCAGCGGTCCGGCAAGTCCGGCGTGGTTGCGGGTGACGAGCAGCAGGTGGGCGGGCCAGGTGTCGAGGTCGGCGTCGGTGGCACGGGCGGTCGGGGTGTCGGGTGCTTCGGTGGCGTCAAGGCGTTCGGCGTGCTCGATCGCACCAGTGACGAGGTCGACGACGTGGGTGGCTTCGTCGTGGTGCCGGATGCGGGCAGCGTTGATGGGCTGGACTTCACCGGCGACGCCGATGCACTCCACCCTTGCGTCCTCGGCCCAGGGAGCCACAGCCAGTTCGGCGGTGACAGAGCGAGCGAGGTCAGTCACGTAGTCGGGATCGCCGCTCACACTGAGGGTGCCGAACTGTTCGGCGTTGACCAGCCACAGCCCGCCGTCGCTGTCGGCGCCCACGGTGACCAGCAGCGGGAAGGGCGCGGCCTGTTCGGAGCGCTCAAGGTGAGCGAGGGGTGCCGGTGCCAGGCGCCACTCGGAGCCCGCACCGGTCCACGGTGCCGGCAGCTGGGCGACGGGTTCGGCCAGGTGGAGGGTGATGCCGTCGTCGTTGAGGTGGACGGCGGCGAGCTGCGGCATCGGGTGGCCGTCGAAGCCCAACTGGGTGGCGAGCGTCTTGAGTGCAGCGTCGAGGTGCTCTACGAGGTCGTCGGCGCCGGTGGTCGCGGCGAGGTGGATGCTGCGTTCGACGGGGACCAGTTCAGGCTCGATGGTGGCGGGTCGCCGTCCGGGCCGGCGGTGGCGGAACTGGTTCCTGCGGCGGCGACGAAGCGACCACCAGAGCGCTCCCGCGAGGATCACGCCTGGGCCAGTGATCCCGAGCAGCATCCAGACCGGCAGGACGTCCTCGCTGTCGTCCTCGACGTCGGCGGTGTCGGTGGACGGTTCCGGGACGTCGGAAGGCGCCGGAACCGAGGCAGTTGGCGTGCCGGAGGACGGACTCGGCGTCGGCGACGGTGTGGCGG
>JAVHXR010000218.1 GCA_031119515.1 Propionicimonas sp. | reverse complement strand
GTCCAGCGCTTCATCGAACAGGCGGCGGCCGACCCCGACGTCCTCGCCATCAAGCAGACGCTGTACCGGACCTCCGGCGACTCCCCGATCATCGACGCCCTGATCGACGCCGCCGAGGCGGGCAAGCAGGTGCTCGCCCTGGTCGAGATCAAGGCCAGGTTCGACGAGCAGGCCAACATCGACTGGGCCCGCAAGCTGGAGAAGGCCGGCTGCCACGTCGTGTACGGCCTGGTCGGACTGAAGACCCACTGCAAGCTGTCGCTCGTGGTCCGCGAGGAGCCTCGCGGACTGCGCCGCTACGTCCACATCGGCACCGGCAACTACAACCCGACCACCGCCCGGATGTACGAGGACATGGGCCTGCTGACCTCGAACCCCGTCATCACCGAGGACGTCGCCAAGCTGTTCAACCACCTCTCCGGGATGTCGCAGGAGACCCGCTACCGCCGCCTGCTGGTAGCCCCGCACAGCACCCGCAAGGGGATCATCGACGCGATCGACCGCGAGATCGCCAACCACCAGGCGGGCCTGCCCGCCGGGGTCCGGATCAAGGTGAACTCGATCGTCGACGAGGCCACCACCGACGCGCTCTACCGGGCCTCCCAGGCCGGCGTGCCGGTCGACCTGTGGGTGCGCGGGATCTGCTCGGTGATGCCGGGCATCCCCGGCCTCAGCGAGAACATCAGGGTGCGCTCGATCCTGGGACGGTTCCTGGAGCACAGCCGGCTGTTCTGGTTCGCCAACGCCGGCCACCCGCTGGTCGGAATCGGCTCCTCAGACCTGATGCACCGCAACCTCGACCGCCGGGTCGAGGTGCTGGTCGCACTCACCCACCCGCGCCACATCGACCAGGTCGAGCGGCTGTTCGACCTCGCCTTCGACGCCGGCACGGCGTCGTGGTGGCTGGAGGGCGCGACCTGGACGCAGCGCACCGTGGACGCCGCCGGGAACCCGCTCGTCGACATCCAGGAGCACCTGATCACCACCATGGGCCAGCGCCGGTCCGAACGCTCCGAGGCCACCCGGTAATCACCCATGGCCCCGCTCCGCCGCGTCACCGCCGCCGGTACCGTGCTGCTGCGCACCACGAAGAAGGGCCAGCGGCAGGTGCTGCTGGTCCACCGGCCCGGCTACGACGACTGGAGCCTGCCGAAGGGCAAGATCAGCGCCGACGAGTACCTTCCCGGCTGCGCGGTCCGGGAGACCCTGGAGGAGACCGGCGTCACCGCCCGCCTCGGGGTGCCGGTCGACCGGATGCGCTATCCGGTCAACGCCGGCACCAAGACCGTCAGCTACTGGCGCGCCGAGGTGGTCTCCCGGCAGCGGCTGGTCCCGAACTCCGAGGTCGACCAGGCCAGGTGGCTGTCGATCCCGAAGGCGATCGCCACCGTCACCCATCCCGACGAGGTGCCGCTGATCGAGCAGGCCGTCTCGCTGCCGGACACGGTGCCCGTCCTGGTGGTCCGGCACGCGAAGGCGATGCTGCGCAAGTTCTGGAACGGACGCGACCAGGCCCGGCCGCTGGATTCCCGCGGCCGCCGGCAGAGCGAGCTGCTGGTGCCGTTGCTGCAGGCCTACGGGGTGCAGCGGGCGGTGTCCTCGTCCTCGATCCGGTGCATGCAGACGCTGAAGCCGTTCGCCAAGGCCGCCAAGCTGGACATCGAGGGCTGGACGACCCTCAGCGAGGAACAGGCAAAGGACAACCCGAAGGCCGTCACCACCCTGATGCGCCGGCTGGTCGCCGAGGCGGTGGCGGCGGACACCCCGATCGCGATCTGCGGCCACCGTCCGGTGCTGCCGGCGATGCTGACCACCCTCGGGGTCCCACCCCGCTCGCTCCAGCCCGGGGCTGCGCTGATCGCCCACCTCGGCGCGGACGGCCACACCGTCGCCATCGAGTTCCACAAGCCACGGGTCTGAGGCCGGGAGGGGTCGCCCGACCTGCGGCCATTTCCGCCGCAATTCACCTGCTGTTCACCGACAGTGCCCCAACCGGTCAGACGGCGCTGGCAGTTTCTGGATCAGAGCAAAGAGCTCTCCAAGACGACTGAGTTCGAAGGAACGCGTGTGAAGATCTCACCCATCGCCGGCACTGTCCTGGCGTTCGTCACAGCTGTCAGCCTTGTGGGCTGCGCCGCCAACGAGGCGCCCACCTCCGCCGCTCCCGGTGGCGAGTCCAGCGCTCCCGGCGCCTCCGCGCTGTCCGGCACCCTGCAGGGCACCGGCGCGAGCTCGATGAAGGCCGCCCAGGAGAAGTGGGTCGCCGACTTCCAGACCGCCAACCCGGCGGTGACCGTGAACTACTCCCCGGACGGCTCCGGCGCCGGCCGCGACGCCTTCGCCGCCGGCGGCGCCGACTTCGCCGGCTCCGACCGTCCCCTGAAGGACGAGGAGATCGGTGCGGGCAAGTTCGCCGGCTGCGCGGCCGACTCCAGCGCGCTGAACCTGCCGGTGTACATCTCGCCGATCGCGATCATCTTCAACGTCGAGGGGGTCACCGACCTGACCCTCGACCCGGCCACCGTCGCCGGCATCTTCGCAGGCACGATCACCAAGTGGAACGACCCGGCGATCGCCGCCACCAACGACGGCGTGACCCTGCCGGACGCAACCATCACCGCCGTCCACCGCGCCGACGGTTCGGGCACCACCAACAACTTCACCGACACCCTCAGCAAGCTCGCTCCCGAGGTGTGGACCTGGGGGGCAGCCGACGAGTGGCCGGCCGACCTGTCCGGTGAGAACGCGACCGGCACCTCCGGCGTCGTCCAGACCGTGACCCAGGGCACCAACACGATCGGCTACGCCGACGCCTCCGCCGCCGCGAAGCTCGGCCACGCGTCCCTGCTGGTCAACGGCACCCCGCTGCAGCCGACCGCCGAGGCCGCCGCCGCGATCGTCGACCACTCGCCGAAGATCGAGGGCCGTCCCGAGCACGACCTGGCGCTGTCCCTCGACCGCACCGCCGAGGGCGCCTACCCGGCCGTCCTGGTGTCGTACGCGATCGTCTGCCAGACCTACGCCGACTCCGCCAAGGGCGCCCTGGTGAAGGCCTACCTCGGCTACGTCGCCTCCGCGGAGGGCCAGGCAGCGGCGGCCGGGGCCGCCGGTTCCGCACCGCTGTCGAGCGACCTGCAGGCTCAGGTCAAGGCCGCTCTCGACTCGGTAAAGTGAGCCACGGCAGCGTGGCGGTGGTGGGCACGGCCCGCCATCGCCACGCTGTCCTCCGCTCTGACCTGACAGCGCGAAAGAGGACGATGTGAGCACACCGCCCCGCACCCCGCAGACCCGGGAGGCCGCCGTGGCGATCGGCTCGGAGCCGCTGGGTGACGGCGGGACCGGCAAGCGGCGACGCCTCGGAGACACGGTCTTCCGCGGCGCCGCCACCGGGGCAGGCCTGGCGATCCTGCTGATCCTGGTCCTGGTGGCAGCGTTCCTGGTCGCGCAGGGCGCGCCGGCCCTGCTCGCCTCGCCGGAGGAACTCGAGGCCCGCGGCTACGGCCAGTTCGCCTCCTGGGTCCTGCCCTACGCGTTCGGCACCCTGTGGGCCGCGCTGCTCGCCCTGCTGATGGCGGTCCCGGTGGCGATCGGGATCGCGCTGTTCATCTCGCACTACGCCTCCCGCCGGGTCGCCCAGCCGCTCGGCTACGTGATCGACCTGCTGGCGGCGGTGCCGTCGGTGGTGTTCGGCCTGTGGGGCTCGCTCACCCTCGCCCAGAGCGTCAAGGACCTCTATGCCTGGCTGAACGCCAACTTCGGCTGGATACCGTTCTTCTCCGGCCAGGTCTCCGGCACCGGCCGGACCATCCTGACCGCCGCCGTCGTGCTGGCCGTGATGATCCTGCCGATCATCACCTCGCTGTGCCGTGAGGTCTTCCTGCAGACCCCGCGGCTGCACGAGGAAGCCGCGCTCGCCCTCGGAGCGACCCGCTGGGAGATGGTGAAGATGGCGGTGCTGCCGTTCGCCCGGCCCGGCATCGTCGCCGCCGTGATGCTCGGTCTCGGCCGGGCCCTGGGCGAGACCATGGCGGTCGCCATGGTGCTCTCGGGCGGACGCAACATCACCTTCCAGGTGCTGACCTCCGACAACCCCAACACGATCGCAGCGGTGATCGCCCAGAACTTCCCCGAGGCCTACGACCTGAAGCGCAGCCAGTTGATCGCCGCCGGCCTCGTCCTGTTCCTGATCACCCTGCTGGTCAACATGGTGGCCCGCTGGATCGTCGCCCGCCGCTCTGAGTACTCGGGAGCCAACTGATGACCATGACGAGCGTCCGCGCGTCCCGCAGCCAGGGACTCAACTCCGGCCGGCTGCCGCGGTGGAGCCCGGCTGCGGCACTACTGGTCTGCCTGGCCGTCTCCGTGGTGGTGGTCGACCTCTTCATGGACCCGCCGAACGTGATGGCGATCGCCGCCCTCGCCTTCGCCCTGTACCTGGTCACGATGGAGGTCACGACCCGGGTGGTCGAAGGCGGACGGCAGGCGTCCGACCGGCGCGCCACCCACCTGATCGTCGGGGCGTTCGGGCTGGCGCTGCTCCCGTTGTGCTCCGTGCTGTGGGACGTCCTCAGCCAGGGCACGGCGCGGTTCGACCTGCAGTTCTTCACCTACTCGATGCGTAACGTCGTCGGCGAGGGTGGCGGCGCCGCCCACGCGATCGCCGGCACGCTGTGGATCACAGGGATCGCAGCGCTGATCTCTGTGCCGATCGGGCTGATGACGGCGATCTACCTCGCCGAGTACGCGACCGGCAACCCGCTGGCCAGGGCGATCACCTTCTTCGTCGACGTGATGACCGGCATCCCCTCGATCGTGGCCGGCCTGTTCGCCTACGCGCTGATGGCGATGATCGTGGGCCCGGGTGCGACCTTCGGCTTCTCCGGCTCGGTGGCCCTGTCGGTGCTGATGATCCCGATCGTGGTGCGGTCCTGCGACGAACTGCTCCGGCTCGTCCCGAACGAACTCCGGGAGGCCGCGTACGCCCTCGGCGTGCCGAAGTGGAAGACCATCGTCCGGATCGTCATCCCGACCTCGATCTCCGGCCTCATCTCGGGCATCATCCTCGCCGTCGCGCGGGTGATCGGCGAGACCGCCCCGCTGATGATCGCCGCCGGCTTCACCGCCAGCATGAACAACAACCCGTTCGCGAACCCGATGATGACGCTGCCCGTGTTCGTGTACGACTC
>JAVHXR010000008.1 GCA_031119515.1 Propionicimonas sp. | reverse complement strand
GCATCGACGTGCACGAGCCGGGTGCGGTAGTAGTCGAAGAACTCCGCCGGATGGGTGTGGAAGAAGCCACGGCTGAGGATCTCCTCCGGCGCGAACCGCTGGCGGGACGGCCGGTGGAACAGGCCGGAGGCCGACCGGAAGTCGGGGATGCCGCTCTCGGTGGACACACCGGCTCCGCCGAAGAAGACAACCCGTCCCCCGGACTCGATGATCTCCCGCAGCCTGCTCGTCACCCCGCCGAGGCTAGCCACCCGGACGCGCCGGCGCATCCCCGCGCCTGCCGCGTCGCCGGGGTCCGGCGCGGGAAGCTGCGGGCATCCCCCGTTGTTGTACCGACATCGCCGTCGGCGCGCGCCCGCTGGCCGGCCGGGTCGCTACGGCCTGACCAACCAGCGGTCGGGCACTGCCGGCGGGGGTACACTCCGGTGATTTCCCAGACTCGGGAGGCGCCTGATGGCTGGTCGTCTGGTCTCCGGGGTGCTGCGGACGGGCGTCGCGCTCGGCCTGGCGGGCACCCTTCTGGCGGGCTGCAGCGCCCCGGAGTTCTCCTACGTCGCCTCCGGCGACTCCACCAGCTTCATCCGGGTCCCGTCGGGCTGGACGCAGTTCAGGGAGGCGGTCTTCGAGGCGGCCGCCTTCGGCGACGACACCGAGGGCCAGCAGCTGGCACAGTCGGCCTGGACGGTCGGCTTCGATGCCAGCGCGAGCCCGGCCGTCGAGCACGTCATGAGCATCTCTGCGAGCGCGCCGGCGGTCTACTTCCAGGTCCGTGAGCTGAACGGGTCCACCGCGATCACCGACGACATGATGCGCGACCTGCTGCTCCCGGTGACCGAGCAGGCCCGGCTGACCGCGGCCTCACAGGGCCGGCTGCTCACCGGCTTCCAGCTGGTCTCCGACCAGTCGCTCGACCCGGGGGACGGCGTCCACGGCGTCCACACCACCTTCACCTACCTGATCGGCAGTACCGTCCAGACCTTCGACCAGAAGGTGCTGGTGAACGGGGACGACACCAAGCTCTACACGCTGCTCGCCCACTGCTCCGCCCAGTGCTTCACGACGCACGCCGACGATCTGGACGACCTCGTCGGGTCGCTCACCGTCCGCTCCTGAAAGAGGTGGCCATGTCCGTCCAGCCAGCCGGCACAGACCTCAACCCGCCGCCGGAGCACCAGCCGGTGACCAACTGGCCGGCGCCTGCCGCCGAGGACCGGGCGCTGCGCAGGCGGCTGCCCCTGTTCGACCGGATCAAGTACCTGCTGCTGCTGGGGCTGATCTACCTGGTCCTGGCCTGGTCGTTCATGGCCCAGTTCCAGGTCGGGTTCCCGGAGGCGGCCAACCAGGTCGCCTTCGCCAACCCCTGGCTGTGGGTGCTCGCCGGGCTCGAGGTCGTCCGCCAGGTCCACTTCCTGATCAGCGAGCACTGGGCCGGCTACCACCGGTTCTGGACGAAGTTCGTGTTCGGAGCCACCGACAGGTGGTACCGCCGCCGGTTCAACGACTGGACCCGGTTCCGGATCGCCAGGATCGGGAAGGTGCTGCTGTGGCTGGTGGTGCTGGCGCTCGTGCTCGGCGCCATCTACCAGGAGTCGCCGCTGACGGCCCTGTTCCGCGCGCCGGTGGCGTTCCTCACCGCCCTGCCGCTGGTACTGCAGCTCGCGTTCGGCTTCTTCTTCGTGATGATCCAGTTCATCGGGCTGTTCTGGTTCCTCTCCCGCGGCGGCATCGACACCTACTTCCCCGAGGACATCAAGACCAGGTTCACCGACGTCTGGGGCCAGGACCACGTGGTCGCCCGCGTCAAGGAGAACATCGTCTACCTGGAGAACCCGGAGGCGATCGAGGAGAAGGGCGGCTACGTGCCGGGGGGCATCTTGTTGTGGGGCCCGCCGGGAACCGGCAAGACCCTGATGGCCGAGGCGGTGGCCGGCGAGACCGGCAAGCCCTACGTCTTCGTGGACCCCGGCGCCTTCATCAACATGTTCATGGGCGTCGGCGTCCTGAAGGTGAAGTCGCTGTTCCGCAAGCTGCGCAAGCTCGCGCTCCGTTACGGCGGGGTGATCGTCTTCTTCGACGAGGCCGACTCCCTCGGCAACCGCGGCGCATCCGCCCAGGGTGGCAACGGCGTGCCAGGACGCAGCACCCCGGCGCCGTGGGCGCACACCGGCTGCAACGGCTTCGCCCACCTCTCCGAACCGACCCGCGAGCTGCTCGCACGCGAGGCGCTCGGCCACGACCTGGCGGAGCCGGCGCCGGACACCGGCCGGCGCAGCCAGGTGATGATGGGCGGCATGGGGATGGGCGGCGGTGGCGCCGGGACCCTGCAGGCGCTGCTGACCGAGCTGTCGGGGCTGAAGAAGCCCCGGGGGCTGATCAACCGGTACGTCCGGCGTGCGCTGGGGATGCGTCCGAAGCCGCCGCCCAAGTACCGGATCATGGTGATGATGGCCACCAACATGCCCGAGGCGCTGGACGAGGCGCTGCTGCGGCCGGGCCGGATCGACCGGATCTACAAGGTCGGCTACCCGTCCAAGGCCGGCCGGATCCGGACCTACGACGGCTACCTGGCGAAGGTGCCGCACGCCCTCACCCCCGAGCAGGTGGACAAGCTCGCCACGATCACGCCGTACGCCACCGGCGCCACGATCAAGGACACCGTCAACGAGGCGCTGATCACCGCCTTCCGGGACGGCCGCGAGGTGATCACCTGGTCGGACATGATGCGCGCCAAGCAGGCCAAGGAACTCGGCCCCTCCGAGGACGTGGAGTACATCGAGCGGGAGCGCCACGCGGTCGCCGTCCACGAGGCCTGCCACGCCGTGATCGCCTACCAGACCCGCAAGCACCTCGAGATCGACATCGCGACCATCGAGAAGGGCTCCACCTACCTCGGCATGGTGGCCTCGATCCCGCCGGAGGACCAGTTCACCCGGTGGCGCACCGAGTACGAGAGCGACATCCTCGTCTCGGTCGCCTCCCTGGCCGGCGAGCGGCTGTTCTTCGGCGGCGACAACTCCTCAGGGGTCTCGGGCGACCTGGAGTCCGCCACCTCGATCGCCACCTACATGGAGGCGCACTGGGGCATGGGGTCGACGGTGTCGTCCTTCGCGGCGAGTCGCCGGCTCGAGGTCGGCGCGCCCTCCGGCAAGGCCGGCAAGGACGACGAGGCCGACCGCCTGGAGCTCCGGCACGCCCTGGCTGACCGGATCGAGGAGAAGCTGGTCGGCCTGCTGGAGGAAGCGGACCGGCTGCTGACCCACCACCGCGGCCAGGTACTCGGCCTGGCGGCGGCGCTGGAGCGGCACAAGACGCTCGCCGGTGAGGACGTCGTGGCCGTCCTCGAGGGCCGGCAGGGGCCGATCATCGATGGCCGTGGCTACGGCGATCCCGGGTTCCTGCACGCGCTCGAGCGGTACCACGAGGCAGCGGCGGCGGCGCACCACGCGCACGCCCCGCTGCGGGCCGAGCTGCCCAAGCCGCCGACTCCGCTGCCCCCGCTGGAGCCGCCGGACTTCGGCGAGCAGTTCGCCCCGTCGGAGTCGATCTGGGCGCACCCGGCGGGCAGCCCGGACGCGGTCGCTATGGCACCGGAGGAGCGAGGCGGTCCCTGAGCCAGGCGAAGGCGGCGGCCTGCATCGCGACGTCGAACCGGTGCGGGCCGTCGTACCACTGCGCGATGTAGGCGTCGGAGTCTCCCGCGCCCGCGTAGTGGCTGCGCAGCCGCTCGTCCGCTGCGGCCATTCCTTCGGCGGTGAACAGCTCGTCGCCGCGGGCGTACTGCACCAGCAGCGGGAGCGGCGCCCGGCTGGCGGCGATGTCGGGCCAGTCGCCGTGGCGCGCCCAGCCGTGCGGGAACAGCATCCAGGTGTGGCCGGCGACGTTGTGGTCGAGCAGGCCGTCGTAGCTGGACATCAACGCGACGATCGCGGCCGCCGCGATCTGGTCGTGCGTGGCCAGCAGCAGCGCCGCACGGTTCCCGCCGCCGGAGAGACCGATGCAGCCGAGCCGGGCGGGATCGACGTCGTCGCGGGAGAGCAGGTAGTTCGCCGCGACCCTGTCCTCGTGGCTGACGACGCCGGCGAAGGTGGTGCCGAGCAGCGCGCAGTACTTCTCGATCATCAGTTCGTGGGCAGCGGCGGCCGCGTTGTAGCCCGCCACCTCCGCCGGCAGCAGGCCGTCCCCCGGTTCCGCGGCGTCTGCGAGCCGCCGGATCGGGGCCGGCATCGCCTCCAGCGGGAATCTGCGGCTCCCCCAGGCGAAGGTGTCGTGGACGAGGACGGTGAACCCTGCCCGGGCCAGGTCGTTGGCGTACGCGCGGCCGCCGTAGTAGCTGTCGCGGTGGGAGCGCAGGTAGTCCGGCGCACCCGGGATGTCCGCCACCTTCTCCAGCCCGAGGAACTTGAAGCCGCTGTGGTCGTGGAGGGCGAGGATGCCGGGCAGCCTGCCCGTGACCCCCGCCGGCCGCAGCACCACCGCCCGGGTGCGCGGGCCGTAGCCCACCGACCAGGCCAGCTCCTGCCCGGCCACCCCGCCGCGCTCCCACGCCGGACCCTCGGAGACCTCCTCGGGCTGTTCGGCGCCGCCGGTGAAGCCGAGCACCTGCCGGAGCCGTCCCCGGGTCTCCTCCCCCGGTGGTGCGGTCGGTCGGGGCTGCAGCCGGCGGGCGGCGTCCACCCAGTCGCTGAAGGGTCCGAGGTCACGCAGCATGAGCCGATGCTAGCGACGCCGAGCCGGTGGCCGGCTCACGAGATCGGCTTGCTGTGCTTCTCGATCACCAGGTCGACGAAGTCGCTGTAGGCCCGGACGGTGTCCGGGTCGGCGACGACGATCGAGAACTCGTCGTTGACGCCCTCCGGGATGCGGGTGAGGGCCCGGCCGCTCAGGTTGTGGCTTCCCGCCATCGCGATCTCGAGCGGGTCGCCGGCGGCGTCCCAGCCCTGGATCGTGGTGATCTTGGTGTGCAGCGCGGCCCCCTGGGTGGACCGGACGTCGATCCGGCCGGCGCCCGGCTCGGTGAGGACCGACTTCGCCCTGTCCCACTGGGACATGTGCCCCACCAGCCGGACGTCGCAGCCCGCCGCCTTCAGTTCGCGGAGCTTGTCGGCCAGGTACAGCCGCTCGTCGGTGAAGAACAGCTGGGCCATCCGGATCACGGTTGGCTTCCCCGCCACGACGCAGGTGATGTCGTCCAGCAGGGCGTAGACCGGGTCGTTCGCCGCGCCACCCTCCGGCAGGGGGTAGGTCTGCACGACCGCGGTGGGGGTGGTGGCGCTGCGGGCCAGTTTGGCGGCATCCTTCACCCCGCGTGCCATCAGGGCGAACTGCTCGGCGAAGAAGGCGTGCAGCTCGGCGTCCCCGGTGATCTCGAGGGCTTCGTTCGCCTGGTGGCGACCGCTGGCGATGGTCATGTTGCCCGAGGACATCCAGACCACGTCCTCGCGGTCCCCGCTGCGGGTGGCGAGGACGAACTTGGAGTGCATCCGCACCTTCCCGCCGCGGACCACGAACCAGGACTCTGCCCCGGTGTCGAAGCCGAGTTCCCGCTTGAGCGCGTCGTAGCGCTTGCGTCCGGACTTCTCCCGGTTCACCAGGACCTTGACGTGGACGCCACGCCGGTGGGCGCGGATCAGGGTGTCGTCGAAGCCGGGGTAGGTCATGTTGAAGATCGACACCAGCAGGGTCTCGCCGGCGGGGGTGGCGTCGATGATCTCCATCGCGGACTCGATCACGGCGTCCTGGCGGTGCCGCTTGCTCGACCACGGGTCGCCGAACACCGCCCGCATCGTGGTCCCCTCCGGCAGTGCGGGGGCCGTCGGGGTCGGGGTGGCGGACGGCGTGGCGGACGGACTGGCTGTCGCCGGCGGCGGCACCGGGGAGGAGTCCGGGCCGCTGGTGGGCGGGGCCGGCGGCGTGGTGCAGCCGGCACCGGCGAGAAGGACTCCCGCAAGCGCGGCCCCGAGCGCGCGGGTCGCCGATGCCGATCGACAGGGCACTGTCCACCTCCGTGGGTTCGCTGCTCCCGCGATTATCCACGCTCCCGGCAACGCCCGCACCCGATCGGCGGGGTCGCGCGACCGCTGCCGCGACCCCGGAGGCCGCGATCAGGCCAGCGCGCCGCGCAGGGCCTGGGCGAGCGCGTCGATCTGCTCCTCCCCGATCACCAGCGGAGGGTAGAGCCGCAGGCAATTGCGGGCGGGGTTCGCCCCCACGAGGTGGCCGGCGGCGGCCAACCGCCGCTGCACCTCCGCGGCGGCCGGGCCGCCCTGGTCGACCGGACGCAGCGACACCGCACACATCAGGCCCCGGCCGCGGACCTCGGTGATCTCGCCGGCGGACCCCGCGACGGCGAGCAGGGCGGTCCTGAGCCGCTGGCCAAGGATCGCGGATCGTTCCACCAGACCGTCCCGCTGCATGGTGTCGATCACCGCCAGGACGGCAGCGGCAGCGGCCGGATCGTCCTGGTGGGACTGGGCGTGGCGGAAGTCGGGCGGCAGCCGCGCGGCCACCTCCTCGCTCACCACCACCGCGCTCACCGGATAGCCGTTGCCCGCTCCCTTGCCCACCGCGACGATGTCGGGCCGGACGGCGTAGTGCTGGTAGCCGAACCACCGGCCGGTCCGTCCGAAGCCCGTGGTCACCTCGTCCACCACGAGCAGGCCGCCGCCGTTCTGGACGCCGCGGGCAACCGACTCGACCAGGTCGCGCGACGGCAGGTCGACGGTGCCGCTGGCGTTGCCCGGCTCGAGCACGAACGCCGCGACGTCCGGACCGAGCCGGTGCTCCACCGTGCGCTCGGTGAGTTCGGTCCAGCCCGGCCCTCGCGCGGCGCCGTAGGCGGCCAGGTAGTTGCCGGCGATGCGGGCGAGTCGCTGCCGACCGGTCACCGCGTGCGCCAGCCGGATGGCGAGTTCGACCGCCTCGGACCCCGACGACAGGAACACCACCCTGCCGTCCGGAAGCCCGGCCACCTCGGCCAGGCGGGTCGCCGCCTGCTCCACGACGGGGTGCGTCCAGCGGTAGCCGACGTGGCCGACAGCGGAGAGTTGCTCGCTCACCGCCCTCACCACGGCCGGGTGCTGGTGCCCGAGGCCGGCGCACCAGACGCCGGCCTCCCAGTCGACCCAGCGTCCCCCGGCATCGTCGTGGAGCACCGCTCCGAGCGCGCTGGCCACGCTCGGCACGGCGGGGTCGAGGCCGGTCAGGTTGAGGCGCGAGGAGGGCACCTCCCCATCCTCGCGCACTGCGACCCGCGGGGCGGAACCGTGCCGTGGTCAGGAGGTGGCGGGCACCACGTTGTGGTTGCGCGCGAAGGTGTTGTCGGGATCCCACTCGCGCTTCAGGACGCGCAGCCGGTGGTGGGTGTGGGCGGGATACATCCGCCCGGCCAGACCCGGGAGGACGGAGTTGGTGAAGTTGCCGTAGGTGCCGAGCGCGTGGGTCACGAACGGCGAGAGCTTCGCCTTGACGAGGCTCACCTCATCCTCCGGTGCGCCCGGCGGGAGCAGCGCTGCCGTCATCACGAATGCCTCGGCGGCGCGGAACGCCACGGCGGTGGCCTGCGGGTCGATCGCCGAGAATCGCCCGCCGAGCCAGCGCACCAGCAGCATGGCGGCCCCGGCCGACTCGCGTGCGGCGAGCAGGTCGTCGACCACCTCGTCGTCCAGGCAGGGGAACCAGCCGTTCTCGTCCACGATCGTCGGCATCGGCATCCCCGGCGGCGGTGCCGGAGGCTCCTGCAGCAGGTCGGCGTAGGCGGACCGCCCGACCTCCGCGGACAACAGCTGGGGCAGGGCGAGCAGGGGCGCCATGGCCTCGCGGGCCGCAGCCTCGTCGGTTCCTGCCCAGGCCAGTTCGAGAACGGTGCGGCTGGGCATCTCGGGCCCGAACGCCGGCGTTGCGACCAGGGAGCCGTTCAACTCCCACGGCGCCTCCCGCATCACGTCCCGGAAGGCGCGGAGAGCGTCCGGGAGGCCGGCCGGATCCAGCGCCAGCGAGGCGTGGACGACGCCCTCCAGCGGGTGGGCGAGGAAGTCCAGCCGGGTCGCGACCCCGAGGTTTCCGCCGCCGCCCCTCACCCCCCAGAACAGGTCGGGGTGGGAGGACTCCGACACCTCGACCACGTCCCCGCCCGCGGTCACGAGCTGGACGCCGACCAACTGGTCGAGAGCGAGGCCCCAGCAGCGCACCACCCAGCCGATGCCGGCGCCGAGGGTGAGGCCTCCCACGCCCACCGAGCGGGTGTCCCCTGAACTCACCGCGAGCCCGTGCCCGCCGAGGTGGTCGGCGACCTCGCCCCAGGTGGCACCACCGCCCACCCGGACGACGCGGGTTCCGCCTGGACCGGTGGCGCCACCCTCCAACTCGATGGTGTCGAGCGCGGCCAGGTCGATCACAAGAGCGCCCGGGAGCGACTCCCACAGGCTGTGCCCACCGCCACGGACGGCGACCGGCAGCCCCTCCGCCCGGGCGGCGACGACCGCCCGCGCCACGTCGGCGACGCTCGCGGCGTGCACCACCGCCGCCGGCTCGCAGGGTCGGCCGTGGACCATCCGGGAGAGTTCGTAGTCGGCGGAGCCGGGCTGGACGAGCGAGCCGTCCAGGGCCGACGACAGGTGCGCGAGTGCCATGCCGGACACGCTAGGAGTCGGCGCCGGCATCCCGACACCCCTGAGCGCCCAGCTACGCAAAGCAGCCCAGCGGGCAGTCGGTCAGGGTGTGCCTCGGTGCCGCCCGCCGGCCCGCTCCAGCGGGGGCCGGCCCGGCCCGGAGCGGCTCGCGCGGGCTCAGACCAGTCCGCGGCGAGCCGCCTCGACCAGCGCCTCGGCGCGGCTGGTCGCATCGAGTTTCCGGTACAGCGACCGCTGGTGGGTCTTCACGGTGTTCACCGAGATGAAGAGGGTTGCGGCGACCTGGTCCCGGGTCTGCCCGGCCGCTAGGCAGCCCAGGACCTCGCGCTCGCGGGCGGTGAGGATGGAGTCGGCGGTGGGAAGCTCGATCCGGGCCGCCGCCTGGGAGAAGGTGAGCCAGCCCCCGAAACGCTCGCCGATCAGCGGCCACAGCACGGTCGGAAGGCTGAGCCGCTCGTTGGAACTCAGCGCGCCGTAGCGGCGGTGCAGCTGCTCGAGGGTCTCCACGCAGGCGTCGAGCTCGCCCGCCCCCTGGAGCGACGCGGCCAGCAGCGCCAGCCGGCGGATGTCGGTGCGTCGCAGCCCCTCGGTCGCGCCCTGCACCTCGACGAGGCCCTGGACCGCCCGTTCGTACTCCCCGGCGACGTGGTCGACAAGCGCTGTCGCGAGGGCCGTTCCAGCCAGCGCCGGGTCGGCCTGCGCGAGCAGGACCCGGGCCGCGGCGGGGTCGCCCCGCAGCGCGGCGTCCTCGGCGAGCACGACCCCGAACACCGAGCCCGGAAGCCCTTCGCCGGCCTCGGCGGGCGGCGCGGCCGCCCGCATGGTCTCGATCCGGCTGGCACCGTCGGCCCGGCGGTCGGCACGGGCATAGACCGCCTGCAGGGCGAGGATGTGGTACGGCCAGAGCTCGCCCACCGATCCCAGCGGAACGGACTCCAGCCGCGTCACTGCCTCGGGACTCCCGGCGGGCAGCAGCAGGATCTCCGCGAGCTCGGCGTGGGTGTCGATGACCAGTTCCGCCCAGCTGTCGGTGCGGGCGACCCTGGCGGCCGCGTCGAGCTGGATGCGCGCGAGCCTGGCGTCCCCGAACTGCGCGTGGATGAGCGCCCCCTTGACGTGGGCGTCGCGCGCGAGGAACGGCAGGCCGCGGTGCGGGTTGAGCTGGGCACGGGTGAAGTTCGCCAGCGCACCGGTGAGGTCGCCGGCCAGCATCTGCGTGATCCCGGTCTGCACGGAGACCACCGCCTCCAGGCCGCCAGTGGTGTCGAACAGCGCACTGACCGTTCGGACCGCAGCGCTCACGCCGGGGAAATGGCGCAGCGCCGTCCGGGGGGCGCCGCGCATCCGCAGCCGGATGTGGTTGACCCCCCGCCGCATCCGCTCCACCTGGTCGCGGCCGGGGTTCCGGCCGGCCTCGTGTCCGGGAGCCTCCAGCATGAGACCGAGGATGGTGAGCTGCGGACTGGCCCGCCGCTGCAGCGGTGGCAGGGCGGCCAGCACCGCGCGCAGCTCGTGCGGCATCAGCGAGAACCACGCCTCGATCGGTGAGGCCTGCAGCAGGCTCGCCACCCGGCGGTGGTCTCCCCGGGCGTGGGCGGCCCGCACGTCTGCGGCCACCTCGAGGCGCACGATGTCGCCCGCGTTGCGGTCCGGCCCCTCCATTGCACCCCCGTCGCTCAGCATAGGGGCCGCCGCGCTCCTGCCTCAGCCAACCCTTCGCCTTCGCGCGCCCACCAGCAGCGCCGCCCCGACCACGCCCGCGAGCAGCGCGGCCGCGACCAGCCAGCCGAGCCCCGCCGCCCCGGTCATCGCCAGCAGGTCCCGCGTCCGGGTCACCGTGACCGAGGCGTTGTCGGTGGCGGTGTGCCGGGTGCCCGAGTTCGTCCACTCGACGCTGCCGAGGTTGTCGTACTCCCCCAGCGCGTCCTTGCCGACCCGCGCCACCACGGTGAGGGTGGTGCTGGTCGCCGCCAGCTCGGCGCGGGTGCAGCTCGCGGTGGCGAGGATGCACTCCCAGCCGTCGCCTCCGATCGCCTCGATGACGAGCCCGGCCGGTGGCCGGTCGGTGACCACCAGGTCACGAGCCAGCGACGGGCCGGCGTTCGTCACGGTGAGCTCGTACCGCACGGTGTCGCCCTGGAGGTGGGGCCCGGAGGAGACCACGCGCTTGGCGATCGAGACCGCCGCGTGGGTGACCACGGTGGTGGGGTCGGTGGTGGTGTCGTCGGACGGGTCCGGGTCGTCCGGGCCGTCCACCGTCGCGTGGTTGAGTACCGCCTGGTCGACCAGTCCCGGGTCGACGGTCGCGGTGAACCTGATCACGAAGCTCGCCGCGGCGGGCAGCGTGAAGGACGGGTCGCCGATCGTCCACACCAGGGTCTGGCCGTCGACGTCCGGTTCTCCTGGCGAAGCCGCGCCGCCGGCGACCTCCACCGTCGCAGTCCCCGCGGCGTAGCCGAACCCGGCCGGCAGCAGGTCGGTGACCGGGATCGGCCCGGAGGAGTCGGAGGGGCCGTCGTTGGTCACGGTGATCGTGTACGGCAGCTCGCCTCCGGCTACCGCGTCCCCCGGGTGGGTCTTGGCGATCCTGAGGTTCGCCACCCTGCCCGAGCCGCTGTTGTCGTCGTCCCTCGGCTCGTTCCCTGAGTTCTCCGCTGTGGCCCGCGCCCAGTTCTCCAGGACGCTCGTCAGCCCGGGGTCGACGGCGAAGGTCACCAGGAGGGATGCTGCCGCCGAGGGCGTGAGGCTGCCGGCGAGGCTGAACTCCTGGTCGACGCCGTAGCCGTCGGCCGCGCCCGTCCGGCTCCACTCGCCGGTCACCGACTCGAACCCTGCGAAGCGGAGCTGATCGGGCACCTCGTCGATGACGGTGACGCCGCGGGCGTCCGCCGTGCCGGTGTTCGCGACCGTCAACAGGTAGGTGACGGTCGTCCCCGGAACCACGTCGGGGACGGGGTCGAGCGATGCCGCGGGCACCCACTCCGCCCCGTCCCGCACGACCCGGGTCTTGGCGATCCCGAGAGTGGTCGAGGTCCCCGGCGTCGTGGTGGCGTCGTCGGTGTTGTTGTCGGGCTCCGGATCGGGGGTCGGGCCGGGCGTCACCCGCGCCGTGTTCACGATCCCGGTGGCCGGCGGAAGGGCCGCGTCCAGCGTCGCGTTGACGGTGAACCCGACACTGGAGCCTTCCCCGACCGGCGGCAGCGCGAGGCCGTCGCCGAGCACCAGCGTGATCTCGTCACCGGCCCCGAACGGGCCCGGTGTCGCCAGGCTCCAGCCGGCCGGGAGCGGGATCGCCACGTCGGCGTCGCTCACCCACGCGGGGACGGTGTCGGTCACCGTCACCGGATTCCCGGACGTGCTCACGGAGCTGCCCGGACCGTTGTTGGCGACGGTCAGGGTCCAGCTGATCGGGCCGCCGGCGTTCGGGGTCCCACCGGCCACCTCCTTGGTGATCGACAGGTCGGCTTCGTCGTACCGGTTGTCGAAGGCGAGCGCCTGCGCCGCCGGGACGGGATCCGTGGCGCGGCCGCGCTCGAGGACGGTCACCTCCTGGCCCGACGCCGGGGAGCGGACGGACTCGCCGAAGCTGCCCAGCGGCCCCGTCTCCGCCACCGTGCAGGTCGCACCGAGCGGGATGCCGTCCACCCGGCTGGTCCCGGCGGCGGGGACGCTCACCGTGGCGGCGTCGCCGAGCAGGACCGGGACCATCCCGCCGTCGCCGTCGCCGATCGTGCAGGCCAGGTCGAAGGTGAAGGCGTCCGGCGCCGCACCGGCGTTCGTCCCGCTCACCGTCTTCGCGACGGCAAGCGCACCGGCAGCGACCTGGACGCCGCTGCGTTCGGGGGCGCGTGAGATCCGCTGGCCGTTGGTGGCGAGGGTGGCGCTGACGCCGGTCTGGTTCCACGCGATCGGGCTGGAGGACGCCTGCAGCGCCGGCTCTATCGCATCGGCGGTGGGAAGGTCGCCGGCCCGCCAGGGTTGGTTGGTGGTGCGGTAGAGGAAGTGGACGCTGCCGCCCGGTGGCAGCGAGCCCGCGGCGGTGGCGGTGAAGTCGAGGCTGACCCGCAGCGCGGTGATCGCGGCGGGGTCGCCGTCATACGACGCGAGGGTCTGCCAGCCGGTGCCGCTCGGGTGCGAGGAGCAGGTCGGATCCGATGACCAGGCCGACCCCGAGCCCGCTCCCACGCAGGCGTCCGACGCCGTGGTCACCTCGGTCACCACCCGGGTGCCGGCGGGCACGCCGTCCGCGGCGAAGCCGGACACCACCGTCTCCCGGAGGCCGAAGTCGAGGTCGAGGACGGGGCGCCAGGCGGACCCGCGCGCGGCACCGGTGGCCAGCAGCCGGTCTCCCGGCGTCGGGAGCACATCGACCAGCGTGATGGTGGAGTACGGCACAGTGCCGGTGTTGGCCGCACCGATGCGCCACTCGTCGGTGGCACCGATCGTGGTGTACGGCACGCACACCGTGCGGTAGAACGCACCCGGCTCGGCCGTGCACGGCAGGCCAGGGTTGACGACGTTGCTGGCACCGTCGACCAGGCTTCCGTCCACCTCGCCGCGGACCTCCTTCTCTCCGAACAGCAGCGCGCCGGCCTGCGGGGTGACGAAGTTGGAGGTGCCGCACTGGTTCGCCGCCAGCCCGGAGAGGGTGCCCTGCCCGTTGCCCGAGGTGTTGACGCAGGCGCCGGCGCCGAGGGTCTCGGCGGTGTCGACGTGGAAGCTGTTGGTGGCTCGCTGCTGGGCGGAGAGGCCGGGCACCAGCAGGATCCCCAGGGTCACGGTGAACGAGTCGCCCGGCGCCATCCGGGGCGCGTCCGCCGGGAAGGTGAAGGTGATGTTGTCCGGGCCGGACTGGCTGGTCGTGATGCCGGTCGTCGGCAGCGCGCCCGAGCTCGCGAAGACCGGCTCCTCGCCGTCGTAACGCAGCCAGGGCCCGAGGTCGTCGACGATCTGGTTGACGCGGAGGTAGGACGTCCCGGCATTGGTGAAGGTGAGGGTCCACGGCACCGAGACGCCCGGTTCCACCACCTTCGGGTTCACGCCCGGGTCCTTGCGGACGTCCAGCCGGGGCGTCCCGGTCGAGAGGGTGACCCCCGCTGCGGCGGAGCTGTCGACGGCGGGGTAGCCGCGATGGGTCGCCTCAGTGGTGATGTCGTTGGTCACCGCTCCAGGGAAGGCCACGCCGTCGCGCAGCTCCACCGTGAAGACCGCGCTCGCCGACCAGTCCCGCGAGGGCGCGGTCGCCGAGAACGGACGGCCGTCCGCCCGGGTGAAGACGAACCGGATCCCGGTGATCGCGTCCGGGTCGATGCCGTCGGGCAGTGCGGCGACGGATGCCGCCACGCCCTGGACCCAGCCGGGGCCGCCGTCGACCTGGACGTCGACCCGCGTCCGGTCCGCACCGGTCGGCTGGGTCACCGAGTCCAGCTCGGCGAACCGGAAGGCGGCCCAGAACCCGCTGTCGGCATCGGTGATGGTCGCCGATTCGGCGGCGACGCTCGACGTCCCGTCGGTGGCACCGAGGGTGACGGTCACCGGGACCCCCGGGTCCGCCTCGAGGATCGTCCCGGGGCTCAGCGACTTGGAGGCGGTCACGTCGAGTCCGGCCGCCCGCAGCATCACCGGCGTGGTGGCGCTGGCGTTGGGCCGGGCCGTCGGGGCCAGCACCGGGTCGTGGGTCTGGGTGAGCACGTCGTTGTCGAGGGTGACCCCGCCCGCCGTGTCGGCCCCGGTGCTGCGCAGGGTCGGCCGGAGCCGGGTGTCGAGCAGCAGGGTGAGCCGGTTGTTGATGGCGCTGCCGGCCGGGAGGAGGCCGCCGGTCGCCGCCGGATCGCTGCTGGAGTAGACGACGCTGAAGCCGATCACGTCGTCCAGCGCCGCCTCCGGTGCGTCCAGGAACTCCTGGAGGCTGAGCTCGTCGACGGTGGGCGCGCCGGCGTTGTAGTACCAGACCGCCACCCGGCTCGCGTCGGTGTCGACCGGAAGGTTCTGGGGGTTGCTGAACCCGACCCCGGTGAGGGTGAACTGCTCGAACGGGTTCTCCGCGGCATCGTAGGCGACGCCGTCGAAGACCGCGCCGGCGTCGTCGTACTCGTCCCCCGCCGTCACGCAGTCGGTGGGGTTCGCGCACGGCACCGGGTCGGTGACCCGCAGGTACGACGCACGGGAGTCGGACGCGTTCCACGCGTTCAGGGTGTACCGGACGGTCGGGTAGTCGGCGTCGGCGACGTCGCCGGGGTACGGCACCACGATGCTGGTGGGCGCGGCGGTCTTGCCGGCGCCGGCGTTGGGCACCCCGTTGGTCAGCTTGACCGCGTCGTCGTCCTGCCAGGACGCGTCCCCGGACGGTCCGGTGGCGGTGACCCGGACGGTGTTGTCGACCACCCCGGCATCGGCGGTGTTGAAGCTCGTCGTGCCGGTGGCGAACCGCTGGTTCGCGGCCGTCCCGGTGGGAACCCGCAGGGTGTTGCGCAGCTGCCAGGTGAGCTTGAACGTCCTGGCCGTGGCGGACGACGCGACGCCGCTGCCGGCCACCGGCGCGGTGAGCACGGGGTCGCCGGAGGCCCAGTTGGCGTTCCGCGCGGCATCGTCGGGTTCGACCACGATCCGCACCCCCGTCGTCCGTGCCTGCTCGGCGGCGGTGAGGTGGTAGCCCTTGAAGCCGGTCCCGTTCATCCAGGAGCCGTCCGGCGCGTCCACCTGCTGCCAGGCCGCGGCGGCGGAGTTGTAGAGCCAGAGCTGGCTGACCGCATCCCAGCGCAGCAGCGGGTCCTGGGTGAAGGAGACCGGGTCGACGGCGGTCAGGTTGAACGCCTGGTAGACGGTGTTCTGCGGCGAGGTCTCGGCGCCCGGCTGGGCGTCGTGGATCGTCACCCGGCTGGAGCCGGGGCGTGTCACACCCCAGCCGAGGTTGGTCCAGGCCAGCGCGCCGGACTGGGCAGGAAGGTCGGTGAGGTCACCGTTCCCGCCGTCCACCCAGCGCTTCTCGGCCAGCGGCCGGCCGTCACCGGTGCCGCCGTCGTCGTAGATGACGATCCCGGTCAGGTCATCGGCCTCGACCTCGTCACCGGCCACCGGCACCCCACCCGAGAATCCCGAACTGTCGGCGCGGGCGGTGTTCTGGTACTGGGTGGTGCGGGAGTCCTCGTCGCCGGTCGGGACAGGGACGGGGGTGCCGTCCCGCAGCGCGCCGGCGGCCTCGAATACCAGGTTCGGCTTCACGAGGGTGCCCTGGGCGAAGCCGTCGGGATTGCTGTACACGAACCGCAGGCCGAGGATCTGGTCGGCGTCCACTCCCGCCACGGGGTCGGTGACGAGGTTGCGGCTGTAGGGGCTGTCGGCGATCGTCAGGCCGGTCTCGAGCAGCTGCCACGACGCGGACCCCAGCGGCTGGGTGGTGTAGTAGATGGCCAGGCTGGAGCCGGCCGGGATCTGGAGGTGGCTCAGCCTGCGCACCCGGAAGGCGTCCCAGAACGCGGTCTGCTCGTCGGCGTTCCAGCCGTCGGTGATCTCGATGACCGACGGGTTCGCCCGGGCGGTGTCCATCGCGGTCTCCGCGGGGAGTTCGGCCACCACCGTGTCGCCCACGCCGACGACACCGGGGTTGACCGTCTTGTCGAGCGCCACGTCGAGGGTGGGGTAGAACACCCGGACGTCGTCGGAGGCGGTCTCGGTGGCCGTCCCGGCAGGGTTGGTGCCGGTGACCGCCACCGTGTTGTCGAGGGTGAGGTACTCGGTTCCGCCGGGCACCAGGTCGGCAGCGGTGCCGATGCGCAGGACGAAGCCCGCCGTCACCCCGGGCGGGATCGCTCCGGTGTAGGTGACGCTGAACCCGGACAGCTCGCCCGCCGGAACCGACGGCGCGCCGTCCGGCTCCCCCAGGCTGACCTCCTGGGTGGTGCCGTCGGTGAACGCCCAGGTGACGACCGCCTCGTCCGCACCCTCGGGCCAGGTCCAGGAGTCGAAGCCGGTCAGGGTGAGGCCGCCGGACAGGAACGGGTCGGTGCCGGCGGCCGGTTCGCTGATGGTCAGCTCGCTGAGCGGGCCGTTGGAGGCGTTCTTCGCGCTCAGGTTCACGCCGAAGCTGCCACCGGCGGGCACCGTGGCCGGTTCGATGGTCTTGCCGGGTACCACGACGACGGTCAGCGGGCCGATCGCCAGCGCCGCGTCGGCGGTTGCGGTGGCCGGGGACTCGTCCGGCACGGTGAGGTCGGCACGGACGGTGTTCGACGCGGTGGCGCCGGTCACCAGCGAGGCCCCGGTCGTCCGGTTGGTCGCCCGCTGCTCGACGCTCACGCACTGTCGGGCGGTCGCCCCGGGCTCGATGGTCGCCCCGGATGTGCTGGTGTAGGTGAAGCGGAGGCCGCCGACCTGCGCGCCGGCGGCGAGGTCGGGGAGGCTCGGTGCGGCGGCCGGCGTCCCGCTCACCCAGGCCCAGCTGCCGGTGGTGCGGGAGTAGGCGTCGACCTGCACCCGCGTCGCCCCGTCGGGCAGCTCCGCAGGTGAGCACAGGCCCGCGAAGTCCAGGTAGGTGAACGGGTTGTCCGGGTCGAGGTCGCCGGCCCCATCGGCTGCGCCCGGCGCATCGGTCAGGACGAGGCTGTCCGCCGGGACGTTCGAGGTGTTGCGGGCCGCGATCGTGAACGAGGACCCGGCGCCGGGCTCGAACTGCTGCGAGGCGGGCGACCACGTCTTGGTCGCCTCGACGGCGACCTCGACCGGGATCCGGACCGTCACGGTCGCCGAGTCGTCGACCGGTGCGGCGTTGTCCGCGGTGGCGTGCGCGGTGTTCGCCACCGGGTCGCCGTTGTGGGGCCAGGTGGGCGGCAGGTCGGCGGGCACCGTCAGCCGCAGGTCGATCCGGTAGGTCTGGCCGGCCGGGATGCCGACCTGCGGGACGCCGTCCAGGTCGCCGAGGCCCTTGGTGAACTCCACCAGCAGCCGACAGTCCTCGGTGACCGGGCCGCCGACCGCACAGCCGGTCAGGGTCGCGACCCCCACCGGAGCGGCCTCGCCCGAGGGCAGCGCGACGCTCAGGCTGTCGAGCGTGAAGCCGGCGAGCTCGGCCGGCAGCTGGTCGGTGACGACCGCACCGATGCAGGGGTTGTCGTCACAGCCGACGCGGAGCTGGTACTGGAAGGAGTCGGTCGGGCTGACCTCGATCTCGTCGCCGCCCTCCACGGTCTTCTGCAGGGTGAGTGCTCCCAGGTCGCCGAGGTCTGCCTCGGCGGGCACCGTCACGTGGACGAACTGCAGGCAGACGAGCGCCAGCATCACCACGGCGGTGGTGAGCCTGCGGCCCGCCGTCCTCGATCGCGTTCCCGATTCCGATCCCGGCCGGCTGATTCTCATCTGGATTGGGTCCCCCGGATCTCCTCGCGCCGAGGTGTTCCCCTCACCTCGTGGTGCGCAGGTCATGCCTGGTCACGCGTCGAGTCGGTACGCGCGACAGGGCGGCCAGCGAGGACCGCCCGTCCCGTTCACGCTAGGCACGGCAGCCCGCCCGACCGCTCGGAAACGGGCCCAACTCACCCCCGAATTCACCCCTCGCGGCAGGTTTGGCGGCATTCGGCTGCGCCACGGGCGGCAAGGCCGCGACCGGTCCACAGACGCCGAGGCGTCGCGCCGGGGTCGTTCACACAGCCGGCGGCCGACTCACTTCACCGCGGCGAAGCCGATGAACTCCCGCAGCCAGACCGTCCGGCCACGGCTTCGGTGTCGGGGACTGTCAGCTGCTCGCGGACTTCGCCGCGCCCAGGCGCGGACTTGGGAAGGGATCGCAGCAGACCTGGCTCAACCGCGGCTGGTCCGGTGCCACCTCCCGGGGCTGGAAAACGCCCCCGCCCGCCGGGAACGGTGCGGGCGGGGGCGCTCTCGCACGTCCCCACTTCGCGGCGACCCGCGATCGACAACGGGCCACCGCCACCGGATATCGTCCTGCGACCCACCCTCCCTGGGCGCGGCCGAGCCAGTGGAGTCCGAGCCTAACCGCTCACCGGTCGTATCGGGGCGAACCGCTGGGAGATTCCGCCGAAAGCCAGCGCGGGCCGGCGATCCGGTCTACGGTCACTGCAACGGCGGGCGGCCGCTGGTTTTCCCGGGGGTGGGTGGACCCAGCCGCCCGCCGTCCACGCCCCGGACATGGGAGAGGCCCCGGCCGGGGACTGCGGCGGCGGGGCCTCCCAGTGTCAGCTCGCCGCAGCGTTGCGCTGAGCGACCCTTACCCAGGGGAGGTGGGCACCCGGCCCGTTACCCACCCGTCCGGCGTCCAAACCTGCGGCGAAGCCCTCCTCGACAACAGCGGCCTCCCCGTGGCCCGACCGGGACCCCCGAACCTGCCCAACCCGGGCCGCCCGTGGTTGCACCGCCGCAACCAACCTCGCACCACGGCCACGGCCCACCGTGCCGATCGAAGGAGTGGCCCCGGCCAGGGGGCGCGGGGCCACTCCCCGGCCCGATCCGACAGAAGCTGTGACGGGCCTGCCCAGCGGGGGGTGTTGGGCAGCACCGACAGTACTCGCCGACCATCGCTGTTGAGGGCCGGCAGCGCGAGTCGTTGCCCGGGCGCCGGAACGCGCCACCCCTCAGTCGGTGCGTGGGCTGTACATGATCACCGCCACGCCGGCGAGGCAG
>JAVHXR010000217.1 GCA_031119515.1 Propionicimonas sp. | reverse complement strand
ATGAGCGTCGGGAAGCTCTCCTACGACGATGCCCTGGACGGCATCTCGCTGACCAACACGATCACTCCCCCGGCGCTCGGCCGCACCGCGCAGGAGCGGGTCTCGAACCTGGTCGGCATCCTGGACGCCGGCTTCGGCGAGGGGCTCTACCACGCCAACATCAACGTGTTGAACCGGGAGACCCTGCTCGACGCGATGGAACACCCGGAGAACTACCCCCAGCTGACCATCCGGGTCTCGGGGTACGCGGTGAACTTCGTGAAGCTGACCCGCGAGCAGCAGCTCGACGTGCTGTCGCGGACGTTCCACGAGGCGCTCTGACCTTGGTCGGCGCGCCGGCGGAGGTCGCCCCGGGGTTTGAGCCCGGGGCGCTCCCTGCCGTCCCCACCGTCATCCCGGGCCCGCCCCGGGACCTCACCGTCATCCCCGGCCCAGCACCCGAACCCACCACCCCCACCGTCATCCCGGGCCCGCCCCGGGACCTCACCGTCATCCCCGGCCCAGCACCCGAACCCACCACCCCCATCGTCATCCCGGGCTCGCCCCGGGATCTCAGCCGCACCGCCATGCTGGGCGGGATCCCGGTCGCCGACCACCTCGGCCGCTCGGACCTGCTGCTCGGCCTGCGCACCGGGGAGGTGGGCACCGTCCACTCCTGGGAGCTGGTGACGGCCGTGGACGGCCCGGGCACCCGGATGACCACCTTCCTGGCCGGCTGCCCGCTGCGCTGCCTCTACTGCCACAACCCCGACACGATGAACGCCCGCGGCGGCGTCCCTGTGCTCGCCGACGACCTGCTGGCCAGGATCCGGCGCTACCGCGGCGTCTTCCGCGCGACCGGCGGCGGGATCACACTGTCCGGTGGCGAGGTCCTGATGCAGCCGGCGTTCGCCCGCAGGGTGTTGCGCGGGGCGAAGGAACTCGGCATCCACACCGCCCTGGACACCTCGGGCTTCCTCGGCCGCAACGCCGACGACGAGCTGCTGGCAGACGTCGACCTGGTGCTGCTGGACGTGAAGGCAGGCGACGAGACCACCTACCGCCGGGTGACCGGACGCCGCCTCGAACCCACCCTCGAGTTCGGGCGGAGGCTGGCCCGGCTCGGGATCGAGACCTGGATCCGGTTCGTCCTGGTCCCCGGCCTGACCGACAACCCGGCCACCATCGAACCGGTAGCGGACTACGCCGCCTCGCTCGGCAACGTCTCCCGGGTCGAGGTGCTCCCGTTCCACCAGCTCGGCCGGGACAAGTGGGCCGAGCTCGGCCTGCCCTACGAACTGGAGGACACCGCCCCGCCGTCGGCCGGGCTGGTCGCCTCGACCAGGGCGATCTTCGCCTCCCGCGGCCTGCTCGCGTTCTGATCCCCGCCACCCGACCCGAGAGAGCCCCGGTGACAACCCTCGACCAGACGCCGGCCGAGGCCGGCTTCGTCCCCACCGTCCTTGCCGCCCTGCAGGCAAAGACCGACCTGGCCGGCACCGCCACCGCGCGCTACCTCTGCCGGGCGGCGATGGCGGGGGTGATCATCGGGCTCCTCGTGCTGGCCAACTACACCGTCTCGGCGATGCTGGGCGGGTCCGTCGGCAGGCTGGCCGGCGCCGCCGTCTTCGGGCTGGCGCTCACCTTCATCTACTTCAGCCGCTCGGAGCTGACGACCTCGACCATGATGGTCGCCAGTGTCGGCGTCTACTACAGCCGGATGCGGGCCTGGGCGGCGCTGCGCCTGATGGGGCTCTGCCTGCTCGGCAACGCCCTCGGCGGGCTGGTGGTCGCGGTGCTGGTGCGGTTCTCCACCCTGCTCTCCGGGCCGACCCTGGAGATCGCCGAGCACTCCGTCCAGACCAAGCTGGGCTATCTCGCCGCCGGGGCCGCCGGCTACGGCGACCTGTTCGTCCGGGCAATCGGCTGCAACCTGCTGATCAACCTCGCGATGCTGCTGGTCTACAAGGGCACGCTGCACTCCGAGGGCGGCAAGATCGCGGTGCTGTGGTCGGGGGTCTTCCTGTTCGTGGTGCTCGGCTTCGAGCACTCGGTCGCCAACACCGTCCTGTTCGCGATGTACGGCCTCAGCCACGGCATCGACGTCCTGGCCGCCGTCGTCGCGGTCGTGGTCGCTTTCGCCGGGAACCTGGTCGGCGGCGGGCTGCTGGTCGGCGTCACCTACGCCTACCTCAACGGCCGCAGGGCCGGCTCCGCCGGCTGAGGTCAGCCGACCACCAGTTCCAGCGTCCGGCGTCCAGCCGTCGTCGCCACGGTGGCCTCCAGCAACCGGTAGTCCCTGCCCGAGCCGATCTCGGTGCCGATCACGGCGCCGGTGAGCTCCCGGGCGGCCGCCAGGACGGCCGCAGCGTCGGACGGTGGCTCACCCTGCCGCCGCAGCAGGTGGCCCACCAGGATGCCGCGGGTGTGCTTGGCGTTGTGGGAGACCACGGTCCGCACTCCCGCGACCTCGCGTACCACCCGCACCGTCACCCACTCGCTGCCCCTGGGTGGCTTCCACGCCGCGGCGTAGGGCGCCGACCGGGCGTCCACCACCACCTCGCGACGCGCCCGCACATCCAGTGCCGCGCCGAGCGGGCCGCGCCAGCCCGGCGCCAGCCGTCCGACGCCGGGAAGGTCCGTGGCCATCGCCAACCGGTAGGCAGGGATCCGGTCGGACGGGGCGAGCACGCCCCACAGCCCGGAGAAGATCCGGACCGACGCCTCGGCCCGGCCGGCCGCTGCGGCATCCAGCCGGTGGAGGCCGGCGGCCGCGTAGAGCACCCCGGTGTAGAGCGTGCTGGCCGGCGCGGCAGGCGCGGCCAGCAGGTCGCGGTTCCGGCGGACCTGGTCGGCCAGCGACTCCCCGACTCCCAGCAGGGCGGTGGCGTCCGGACGGGCGCTGGCCTCGGCGAGGGCTGCCAGGACGAGCTTGCGGCGGGCGCCGAGTTCGGCGGCCGCGGTGAGCGAGTCGAGGTCGACCGGCGCGGTCGCTGCGGCCGGCGGCGTCTTTCCCTCCGAGGGCGGCAGCAGCACGAGCACCCGGCGAGGCTAGCGAGCCGGGCCGCCGTGGGGCGAATCCGTCCGGCTCACCACCAGCCCTGGCGCTTGGCCCAGCGCAGCAGCACGAGCGAGAGGCCGAGCATCAGCGCCAGCAGTAGCGCCAGCCAGCCCCACTGCGTGGCGTCGTTGACGATCACGTTCATGCCGACCACAGAACTGATCGCGGTCACCGGCAGGGTGACGGCGGCGATCACCGCCAGTCGCTCGGCCGCGATCGTCATCTTGGTATCGGTGCGGGCGCGGTGGTACTCGGTCACCCCGGCGAGGAAGTCCAGCTGGCTGGCGGTGATCCGGCTGAGCCGGTCGTAGGCGTCCTTGCTGTCCAGCAGCGCCTTGTCGACCGCCTCGTCGGCACCGGCGAGCAGCCCTATCGCCCGGCCGTAGATCTCGGCCGACTGGCTGGTCATGGTCCGGACGGTGAGCAGGGCGTGGCGGGTCTTGAACAGGTCCTCCAGGAAGACCTGAGGGCTGGTCTCGGCGCTGTTGTCCATCACCTTCTGTTCCAGCGAGCCGACCTCGCGCGCCAACCGGTTGACGAAGCGTTCCTCGGCGATCGCCAGCCCGGTCACGATCCGGTGCGACGCCTCCCACGGCCCGCGCGGCAGGTATCGTCCCGCCAGCATCTTCTCCGCCAGTTCGTCGGTCTCCTCCAGCAGCCATTCCAGCGGGACCTTGAGATTGCGCGGGCCGTGGGCGGTCACCAGGAAGTTGCGTCCGATCAGCTGGTCGAGCTCGAGGTAGTGCATGTGGCCGCCCTCGCCCGCGCCGGGGCGGTGCAGGACGAGCAGCAGGGTGCGTCCGTAGACGTGCAGCCGGGGGACGTGGTTGCGCTCCATGATGTCCTGCACCGCGGCCGGGTGGGCACCGAAGTCCCCCGTGAGGATCCCGGCGGCGTCCTCGTCCGGCTCGGGCAGGTCGAGCCACACCCAGCCCGACTCGTCGGCGAGCAACGCCGGCAACTCGCCGAACTCGCGACGGGACACCGTGCCCGCCTCGCGATCGACCCACAGCAGCCGTCCGACCGTCATGGGCCCATGCTGTCACCCCTGCCGGGGCGCTGCCAGACCGGCAGCGCCCCCAGGACCGGTCCCCGGGAGAGGGTGCAGCTGCCGTGGCCGCGATCGGGCGCGGCTTCCGGCCGGCGGCGCAGGTCCGCGGCGGTGGCCCTGGCCGGCCGGGAACGACACGGACCGCGATCACCTCGCAGGCGCAGGGACGCGGAGCCGGATCGACCGCCGCCGTGGCCGAACCGCTCGCCGTAGGCTCGGTGCGTGCGCGCGAACCGTTCGATGCCGGAGGGCTCGATCATCCCGGTCCTTGCCTACGAGTCGGTCACGGAGGCGGTGGAGTGGCTCTGCCGGGCGTTCGGGTTCCGGCTGCGCTGGCAGATCGCCGACCACCGCGCCCAGCTCGCGGTGGACGAGCGGTCGGCGATAGCGGTCGTGCAGGGACGGACGGCGGCCGCCACCGCCGACCACGTGATGATCCGGGTGGACGACGTCGACAGCCACCGGGAACGCGCCAGGGCCGAGGGCGCGCACGTCGGAGAGGTCGGCGAGCACGTCTTCGGCGAACGGCAGTACACCGCCGTCGACCCGGCGGGACGGAGCTGGGTCTTCACCCAGTCGGTCGCCGACGTCGCACCGGAGCAGTGGGGCGCCGCGACCGGCCCGGCCAGGGCGCAGGAGTCTCCGGGACGCGTCCGGACGGCGGCCCGGTCGGTTCAGGGCGCGGTGCGCGCCAGGGTGCGGGCCAGGAAGACCAGGTCGTAGGAGCCGGCCGGACGCCGCGCGAACTCGCGATAGCCGAGCCGCTGGTACAGGCGAAGGTTCGCCAGGCTGAGCTCGCCGGTGAACAGCTCCAGGCGGTCGACTACCGGGGGCAGCTCGCCCTCGGCCGCGGCGAGCAGCCGCGTCCCGAGTCCCCTGCCCTGCAGGTCGGGGGCGACCACGAGCCGTCCCAGCTCGGCGGTCGCACCCCGCAGCCGGACCCGGACCGACCCGACCAGCCGGCCGGCGCGGCGCAGGCCGAGGACGATCACCTCCGGGTCCTGGAGCTGGGCCTCGACCTCGGCAAGGGTCTCCCGCAGCGGTGGCAGGTCGAGGTCGCCGTAGAGCCGGACCAGAAGTTCGGTCTTGAGCTCTTCATCGAG
>JAVHXR010000216.1:2162-5196 GCA_031119515.1 Propionicimonas sp. | reverse complement strand
GGGGTGCGGCGGCCCTGGCCGGCGCCGGCCTCCGGGCTGCGGCCGCGGCGACCGCACTGCTCGCCCTCCTGGGCTACGTCGCGTGCTCGGTGATGTACCTGCTGGTGATCTACCAGACCCCCCAGCTGACCCGGGACATGGTGGCGGGGATGCTGGGTTCGGGCGACCCGCTGGCGGTCGCGCTCGGCGGGCTGCTCGCGATCAGCGCGGAGCTGCAGCGCGACGGCCTGATGGCGTTGCTCTTCCTGGCCGTGCTGGCCGGGCCGATGGCGCTGGCCTACCTGGTGGACCGGCTCGGCCGGAGGGTGTCGCAGCGGTCGCTGCAGGCGGTCCTGGCAGCGGACACCCGGCCCTACCTGCTCTACCTGAGGGGGTTCGAGGAGGACGACCTGCGGATCAGCCCGGCGCTGGCCCGGACCGGTTTCCTGCAGTGGCTGAGCCCGTTCGGCCGTCCCCGGTTCGAGGAGGTGCTGGTCCGGTACCTCGCCAGGTTCGGACCGGTGATCGCGATCTCGGGACAGTCGGGACGGGCGCTGCCCGAGCTCGGCGCCGCCAAGGCTTCCTTCGCCGATGACCAGTGGCGGGAGAAGGTGCACGACTGGATGGGGCAGGCACTCGCTGTGGTGGTGGCCGCCACCCCCGACCAGGTCCGGGACGGCCTGATGTGGGAGCTCGTCCAGCTCGCCGACGCCGAGCGGCGACCGCGGGTCCTGCTGGTGACGGCGCCCTGGCCCAGGGACCAGCTCCTGACCCGCTGGCAGGGCTTCCTGGCGGCGGCCACCCGGTTGCCGCTGTTCGCCGGGCTGGCCGAGCGGGGCTTCCCGTCCGGGGTCCAGGTGATGACCTTCACCGGCGAGGACGGGTGGCGCGGGTACGGCGCCACGCGGCGCTGGGACTGGACGTACGCCGCGTCGCTGGTGGCGGCGGTGGAGGCCGCCGGCCCGGCCTGGGAGCGGGACCGGGTGGCCGAACTGGACGCCGACATCCAGCCCGACGCCCTGCCCTGGCTGACGGCGCCTACACCCCGGCCGGAGCAGGCGGACCGGGCTCCTCGGTACCACCCCGACGGGGGTGCGTGAAGGACGAACCGGCGGTAGGCGACCGAGCGTCCGCGGCTGCGTCCGCCGGCGGTGCGCGGCCGGGCAATCACCCGAACGACTGCGCGCTGCGGGCCGCTTCCGCCAGAATGTTGGATATCTAACTAACATCCCGGGACGGACACCGGCCGCCGATCGCGGCGGCCGGGCGCTCACCTCGTCCGCGCCCCCGGGGAGCGACGCGGGCCCGGGCCCGCCGGAAGGGGACGAGGAATGTCGACGGTCGCTGACTGGCGGGCGCGCACCGACCCGGAAGACCTGCGGGAGTACGACCGCTTCGGACCGTGGATCGACGTCGTGGAGGAGCCGGTCGACATGCCGCGCCGGTTCCGGCCGTGGTGGCCCGAGCTGAGCCAGGCCCGCTACCTGCTGAAGGTGCCGCGATCCTACGACCGGGCGCAGGTCCGCCCCGGGATGGACCTGTACGAGTCGGTGATCGCGGTGTTCGCCGACCGGCTGTGCATCCTGCGCGCCGAACCCGCGGAGGTCGTGCGGCAGGACGTCGGGAACGCGAACGTGGTGGCGAGCATCCGGCACACCAGCCTGCTGGTCGGGCGCTGGACCCTGCTGCTCGACGACGCGAGCAGGGTCGAGGTCGGGTTCAACGCCGGGTCCCAGCCCGTGATCGCCGAGGTGGACCAGTGGATCTTCGCCCAGGCCCCGCGGTCGGCACGGCCGGCAGTCGGAGGACCCTCGCCCCGGGACCACTTCTTCCGGTCCACGATCCTCAACCTGAACAGCCACCTCAAGGCACAGGTGCGCCCCGTCCACGTCGAGGAGCCGGGCCAGCCGTGCCGCAACGAGCGCGGGGGACGCCGGAGGTCGGCGGGGATGATGGCACTGGCCACCTCCGACGACCTGTTCCTGTTCAACCAGGGCGTGACCACTCAACCGCTGCTGCGCCGCCAGAACTTCACCTCCAACATCGTCCGGGTCCCGTTCCGCACCATCACGTCCTACGAGGTGCGCGGCCCGCAGGAGACCACTCCTCCCGGGTTCAGCCAGCTCGTGCTCACCTGCGGGGAGCAGGTGATCCTCCAGCCGTGCCTCGCCCGGCCGGCGGCCGTCGAGTCCCTGCTGGCACAGCGCGCGGTGCCGTCGGCGGGTTGAGCGCGACCGCCTGCCGAAGCCCGAGAATGGGAGCGTCATGCCAGAGACCAGCCAGCCCGCCGACGCCCTCGTGGCGGCCGTTCACGACTTCATGCCGGGGTTCATCGTCCAGCTCAACCCGCTGCTGCACCGGACCAGGTACCAGGACAGGAGCTTCTCCGAACTGGAGGTCATCGTGGTGCTCGGACTGGCAATGGCGGGGCCGATGCGCCCGGGGCGGCTGAGCCACGACCTCGGGGTGGAGAAGGGCAGCCTGACCTCGGTCATCCGCAGGCTTGAGGGCCTCGGCCTGGTGGAGCGCCACGAGGCCGCCGGCGATGCCCGCGGCTACTTCATCTCGCTGACCTCGCAGGGCGCAGCGCTGGTCGAGCACCTCGCCGAGCAGCGCACCCGCGGGTTCCGGGCGTTGTTCGCCGGGATGCCACCGGACGAGGTGGACGCCGCCGTCCGCGGGCTGGAGGTGCTGACCCGGCACCTGCGCGCCAGGATGCCCGGAAGCCGGACCCGGTAGGGCCGGCGCGTCACAGCCGCTGGCCGAGCCGGTCGCCCTGGGCGAGCAGGTAGGCCCCGAAGCCGTCCGCGATCTCCCACTGGATCGGGATCACCTGGGTGTCGCCGGCGGCCGGGAACTCGGCCGCGTTGGACACCACGACGGCGCTCACATCGCCCAGTTCGCTCAGGTCGGAGTCCCCGATCTGGAACTCCACGATCCGACCGCCGAAGTACTGCCGGACGATGTTGCCGATCTGCTGCAGGCCACTGGAGGTAGGGGCCGCGACCGCCACGCTGCGGGGCACGATCGGCACGTCGGTGCCGAGCGTGGCGGC
>JAVHXR010000216.1:0-2152 GCA_031119515.1 Propionicimonas sp. | reverse complement strand
CGTTGCTATCCGCCGGAGCACCGGCGGCGACACGCTGACGTTCACCGCCACCAGACGGTCCAGCTCGACGGCGCGGCTGACCAGGTCGTTGAGGTGGAAGAACGGCGTCACGACGACGTCGTAGTCGGTGACCAGGCTGGCGGGATCGACCTCGTCGAGCATCAGCGGCTCGATCTCCAGGCCGCTGACTGCCTGCACCCGCTCGGCGAGGGTGGCCAGGTCCCTCGGGTTGCACTCGATGAACGCGATCCGGGGACGCCGTGCCACCCGCCGGTAGCCGTCGTCCACGAGCCGGTGGAACTCCGCCACCCCGATCCCCGCCCGCCAGGCCCGATGGACGAGCTGGTCGAGCTCGCCGGTCAGCTCGTGCCCTGAGACGAGCCGCAGGCTGCGGGTGGTGGCAACGAAGGTGCCCTGCCGGGCGACGGTCCGGACCAGTCCCTGCTCGGCCATCCGCCGCACCGCGCGGTCCACCGTCGAGGGGTTGGAACCGAGGTCGTCGGCCAGCTTGCGACAGGACGGCATCCGGGAGCCGATCGGGTACGCGCCCTGCTGGAGCCGCTCCATGATGGCCGCGTAGACGTCGTCGACCGACGGTGAGGTGATGCTCATCAGGCGACCGCCCCGACCAGGAGGTGGGGCCGGGCTGCCGGGAGCTCGGCCACCCGCCCCCAGCCCGCGCTCGCCACCAGGTCGATGACCTCGGGTGCGCGCCGCGCCCTGCCCGGGCCCTCCACCTGCATCATCAGGTCGAAGAACGGACCGATCGTCCCGGGGGCGTCCCCGGCCAGCTCGAAGACCACGAGATCGGTGCCGGGGGCCACCCGGGACCGCGCTCCGGCGAGCAGCCGGACGGCGTCGGAATCGGCCAGGTCGTGCAGCACGTGGGACACCAGTACCGCGTCGAAGTCCTCGCCGACTCGCCCTTCCATGAGGACATCATCCTCAATCACCGTCACCGTGCCCAGCAGGCCGGCAGGATCGGCCAGTTCGTGGCGCGCCCAGGCCGCCACCGGCGACAACTCCGCGATCGTCACGTCCGCCCCCGCCGCGGCGAGCGGGACGGCGTAGGAACCGAGGCCGCCGCCCACATCCAGCACCCGGCGCCCGGCACCGAGGGCCGGCAGGCCGGTCAGGTCCGGACCGGTGAGCCGCGCCAGCACCCGCAGCGCGCGCAGGAACAACAGGCACTGGTCGGGGTCGCTCGCGAGCCGTTCCCGCCAGCCGCGCAGCACCGGCGCCCCGGTGCGCAGGGTGGTGTCCAGGCCGGACCACACAGTGGCGAAGAACGCCTCCTTGAGACTGACCAGCGCCAGGCCGTCGTCGCCGGTGAGCCAGCCGCCGGCCTCGGTCAGGCCGAACCGGCCGTCCGGTCCCGGCCCCGCCAGCCCCAGCCGCTCCAGCGCGGGGAGCAGGGCGGCCACCGGCGCCCCCGCCAGCCCCAGCCGGGCGGCGAGCTCTGCAGGGGTCGCCGGGTCCGACCGCAGCGCGTCGAACACGCCCAGCCGCACCCCTGAAGCCACCACCGCTGCCGGCTGGTACCCGGTCATCAGGTCGATCACGCCGAAGTGGTCCACGACTCTCCTCACCGTCTCCGCATCGCCAGGTAGGCCCGGAAGGCCGACCACAACCCCGCCAGCTCGCCGCGCGCCCGGTGCCGCCCGGCCAACCCGAGAACCTCACCCGCCGCGGCGCGGCCCGAACTGCCGGACAGGCCACCGCCGGGGTGGACACCCGCCCCCGCCCAGTGCAGCCACGGGTAGCGCCGCCGCCATGCCGGCAGCCCCGCCGGCCGCCACCCGAGCAACTGGTCGAGGGTCAGGTCGAGGTGGTTCGGGTTCCCGTCGGACGCGAGCCGCGCCGCCCACCCGAGCGGACCGGTCACCCGCCGCTCGCGCTCGCCGGTCGTGAGGTCCGTCCCAAGCGCCTCGCTTGCGGCCTCCACGACGGCCCGGGCGGCCGCTGCCTCGCGGTCCGGGCTCCAGCCGCCGTCGGCCCGCCGCAGCGGCACCACCGACGACAGCCACAGCGCCGAGCCATCCACCCCCTCGGGCTGGCCGACCCGGGCGAGCATCGTCCAGGGGCGCCGCTGGAGCCGGCCGGCGAGCACCTCGGCGAACCCGGGACGCAGCCCGCCGGGGGAGTCCTGGAC
>JAVHXR010000215.1 GCA_031119515.1 Propionicimonas sp. | reverse complement strand
CGCGACGACGGCGGTGCGCAGGTTTCCCAGGTGCAGCGCCGAGGTCGGGCTGGGAGCGTACCGGCCTGCCGTCACAGCGCTAGTCTGCCGGATCGGCCAGGTTCGCGCGGCCCGGGTCGTCGCGCTGCTAGCCTCGGAACGTCCACCAACGGCCGAGGACGAGCATGGCACCACGCAAGACCGAGCGGATCATGAACCTCACGATCTGCCTGCTGATGGCACGCCGTTTCGTCGACAAGGCGTACATCCGGGAGGTCATCGAGGGCTACCACGGCCTCGGCGACGCGGCCTTCGAGCGCGCCTTCGAGCGGGACAAGGACGACCTGCGGCGGATGGGAATCCCGATCGAGACCGGCTCGAACGACCCGCTGTTCCCGGACGAGACCGGCTACCGGATCCGGCGGGCCGACTTCGAGTTGCCGCCGATCGACTTCACCCCCGTCGAGGCCGCCGTGCTCGGCCTCGCGTCCCGGGTCTGGGAGTCGGCCACCCAGGCCGACCAGGCGGTGTCGGCGATGGCGAAGCTGCGGGCCGCGGGCGTCGACCCCGACCCGGGCCGCGTGGACGGCCTGACGGCCGCGGTCGGCGCCAGGGAACCGGCCTTCGAAGCGCTCTGGCAGGCCACCGTCGACCGCCAGCCGGTGCGGTTCGACTACCGCGGCCAGCCCCGCCAGGTGGAGCCGTGGACGATGACCTACCGGCGTGGGGCGTGGTACCTGCTCGGATTCGACCGGGACCGCCGCGACGAGCGGGTGTTCAAGGTGGCCAGGGCGGCGGCGGAGGTCGAGCCGATCGGCCGACCGGGTTCCTACGACGTCCCCGAGATCGACACCGGGACGCTGCTGGCCAAGCTCGAGCCCGCCCAACCCGACTCGGTCGCGGTGGTGGCGATCCGGGGCGACCGCGCCCCGACCCTGCGGCGCCGCGGCGTCGCTGTCGAGGAGGCCGACGGGCTGCCGCCGGGCTTCACCAGCTACCAGGTGGCCTACGCCAGCGGCGGCGACCTGGTCGGCGAGGTGTGTTCGTACGGCCCCGACGTCGTGGTGGTCGAGCCCCCGGACCTGCGTGAGGCAGTGGTCCGCCAGCTGACCGTGATCGCGGGAGGTGGCCATGGCGTCCAGTGAGCAGGTGAACCGGCTGCTGGCCCTCGTTCCGTACCTGCAGGCCCGCCCCGACGGCGCCGGGCTGGCGGAGACCGCCGCAGCCTTCGGGATCTCGGAGAAGCAGTTGCTCGCCGACCTGGACGTGCTGTGGTACTGCGGCCTTCCCGGCGGCCTGCCGGGCGACCTGATCGAGGTCGACCTCGAGGGTGCCAGGGGTGGCTGGATCTGGTTGTCCAATGCCGAGTACCTCAGCCGTCCGCTGCGGTTCGCCCCCGATGAGGCGTTGAGCCTCGTGGTTGCCCTCCAGCTGGTGCGGGAACTCGCCGGGCCGGCGCTGGCAGCGGCTGTCGACGGCGCGCTGGGCAAGCTCTCCGGCGCCCAGACGGCGCTGCCGGCCCCCGTGGTGGTGTCGGTCGCCTCGGGCTCGGCGGAGGTCCGGCAACTGCTCAGCGACGCGATCGAGTCCCGGACGGCGGTCGAGCTCACCTATGACGGCCAGACCAGGGCCGAGACGACGATGCCGCGGGTGGAACCGAAGCGGCTGTCGGTCCGCGACGGGTACGGCTACCTGGACGCCTGGAGCCTCGACCGGGAGGGCTGGCGGGTCTACCGGATGGACCGGATCGCGGCCGCGCGGACACTCGACCAGCCGGCCGGCGACCGGGGCGAGGTACCGGCCTTCAGCGCCGGCTGGCTCGACCGGTTGCCGGACGCCGCGGAGGTCACGCTCGTCCTCGACGCCTCGGCACGCTGGATCACCGAGTACATCCCGGTGCGCGCCAGCCTGCCGACTCCCGAGGGGCTGGCCGTCACCGTCCGGGTCTCCGACCCCGCCTGGCTACGGGCGCAGCTGCTTCGCCTCGGCTCCGGCGTGGTGGCGGTGGACCCGCCCGAGGCCGCCGACTCCGCCCGCCACGCCGCCCGCGAGGCGCTCGCGCTGTACACCTAGCTTCGGTCAGGGCCGCGTCCACGAGGGCGGGGCATAGAGTGCTCCCTATGGTCTGGGTGCTGGTGTTCCTCGGGATCGCGCTGGCGGGCATCATCATGGTCGTCTCCTACGCGATCTGGCTCGCCCACAAGGCCGCCGACCTGTTCTCGGAGATCGAGATGCTGGGCACCAGGGCCGAGGAACTGGCCGGGCTGCTGGAACAGATCCAGTTGCCCGCTGCCGCGGTCGGCGAGGACGACTGAGCAGCGGGTAGAGTCGGACACCGACGTAGCTCTGGAGAGGGGACGACGATGCCGAGCCTGGGTGGTTGGGAGTGGGTGATCCTCGCGGTGGTCGCGCTGCTGCTGTTCGGCGGCTCCAGGCTCGCGGGGATCGGGAAGAGCGCGGGCAAGGCGATCCGCGAGTTCAAGGAGGAGACCTCCACGCTGAAGAGCGAGCCGCCGGCCGTCGCCCCCCCGACGACCCCCGCCACCGGCACCAGCCCGAACGAGTCCGAACGGAAGCCAGAGGCCGAAGCCTGACCATGGCGCACGCTGCCCTGGGGTGGTTGCGTCCGCCGAAGGCCACCCCCGGCGGGGTGATGACCCTCGCCGACCACCTGCGGGAGTTGCGGTACCGGTTGATCGTGTCCGTGGTCGCGATCGTGCTCGCCGCGACCGCGTCGGCGATCTGGTACGAGCAGCTCTACCAGGTGCTGATGCGCCCCTACCTGCTGGCCGTCGAGATGCTGGCGGCGAGCCACCCGAACATCGAGACCACCACCGTCATCAGCGGCGTGACCGCCCCGTTCACCCTCGCGCTGAAGGTGTGCGTCGTCGCCGGCCTGGTGATCGCAAGCCCGGTGTGGGTGTACCAGATCTGGGCGTTCATCGTGCCCGCCCTGCTGGCCAAGGAGAAGCGCTGGGCGCTCGCCTTCCTCGCCGCCGCCGTCCCGCTCTTCCTGCTCGGTGTCGTGATCGGGTACTACATCCTTCCCCAGGGCATCTCCGTGATGCTCGCGTTCACCCCCGACAGCGTCCCGATCCTCAACCTGCTCGAGGTGGACAAGTTCCTCGACCTCACGCTCCGGCTGATGGTGGTGTTCGGCCTCGGCTTCCTGATGCCGGTCGTCGTCGTCGGGCTCAACCTGGTCGGGGTGGTCAGCGCCCGGCAGCTGGCCAGGGCCAGGACCTACGTCATCTTCGGCACCTTCGTCTTCGGCGCTGCGGCGACCCCGTCGACCGATCCGTTCTCGATGCTCGCCCTCGCGCTGCCGATGACCCTGCTCTACCTCGTCGCGGAGGCCATCGCCCGCGTCCACGACCGGCGGGTCGCCGCCGCCGCGCCGGAGGATGCGACGTGAGCCTGCGCAGCTACGACGGCGCCACCCTCACCCTTGTCGTCAACCCGACGGCCGGCCGTGGCCGCGCCCGCAAGCTGCTGCCGAAGGTGGCGACGGCGCTGCTGACCGGGCTGCCCGGGGCCAACCTGCGGGTCTTCCAGACCACCTCCTTCGCCGACGCCCGGCTGCGCTGCATAGCGGCGGTCGAGGGCGCCCGTCCGCAGGTCGAGGGCCACCGGCCGGACGCCCTGCTGGTGATGGGCGGCGACGGCATGATGCACCTCGGCCTGAACGCCGCCGCCGGCAGCGACGTCCCGCTCGGCCTCGTCCCGGCCGGGAGGGGCAACGACTTCTGCCGCGGCGCCGGGGTGCCGCGGGAGACGATGGCTGCCGTCCGCGCGATCATCGAGGGCCAGAGCCGCCGGATCGACCTGATGGAGGCCCGCGGCAACCTTGTGGACGGGGCCGAGCGACGCTGGGTCGGCTCGATCGTCTCCACCGGCTACGACGCGAGGGTCAACCAGCGGACCAACGACCTGTCCTGGTCCCTCGGCGGCCTCAGCTACGCCTGGACCGCACTGGCGGAGCTCGCGGTCTTCGAACCGGTGCCGTACCGGCTGCTGATCGACGGTGTGCCCAGGGAGCAGACGGCGATGTTCGTCGCGGTCGGGAACGCCGGCTACTTCGGTGGTGGGATGTGGGCCTGCCCCCGTGCCGACGTCAGCGACGGCCTGCTCGACATCACGGTGGTCAACCCGGTCAGCCGGATGACGCTGCTGCGGCTGCTGCCGGCGATGTTCAACGGCTCCTTCGTCAAGGACCCGGCCGTCGAGCTGCTCCGGGCGAAGGAGGTTGTCGTCGACGGCGACGGGCTGTGGGGAATGGCCGACGGGGAGAGCCTCGGTCCGGTCCCGCTGCACCTGCGCGCCGTCTCGCAACAGGTGACGCTGTACGCCGATGCCGGCTGACCCCGGCGTCCGTCTCACCCGCCACCCTGCGCCGGAGACGCCGGCGGTGCCACCGAGAGCGTCACTGCTGTCGGGGGCTGCCTCCAGGTGCACGAGTTCCTGCGTGAGCCGGTGACCGACGACCACGTCGCCTGCGCCGAGGATCGGCCCCGCACGATTCGACGGCCCGGGGGAGTAGCGCGCGGTCGCTAGGTTAGGGGTGTGGACGAGGGACTGACAGGATTCCGGGCGGGGTACCCGTTCGAGCTCGACGAGTACCAGGTGCGCGCCTGCGAGCACGTCGCCGCGGGTCGCGGCGTCCTCGTCGCCGCTCCGACCGGGGCCGGCAAGACGATCGTGGGGGAGTTCGCCGCCTTCCTGGCGCTGCAGACCGGGCGCAAGTGCTTCTACACCACCCCGATCAAGGCACTCAGCAACCAGAAGTACCACGACCTCGCCGCCCGGCACGGCGAGGCCTCGGTGGGGCTGCTCACCGGCGACACGACGGTGAACGGCGAGGCGCCGATCGTCGTGATGACGACCGAGGTGCTGCGCAACATGATCTACGCCGGCTCCCGGACCCTCGACAACCTCGGCTTCGTCGTGATGGACGAGGTGCACTACCTGGCCGACCGGTTCCGCGGGCCGGTGTGGGAGGAGGTGATCATCTCGATGGCGCCCTCGGTCCAGCTGGTCGCGCTCTCGGCGACCGTCAGCAACGCCGAGGAGTTCGGCGACTGGCTCGACGAGGTCCGCGGCGGAGTCGAGGTCGTGGTCAGCGAACGACGTCCCGTCCCGCTGTACCAGCACGTCCTGGTCGGGCGGCGGCTGCTGGACCTGTTCGCGGTGGACCAGGCCGGGCAGGGGGACGTCAACCCCGAGCTCCTGCGACTGGCCAAGGAGGAGTCG
>JAVHXR010000214.1 GCA_031119515.1 Propionicimonas sp. | reverse complement strand
TGCCCACGTCGATGCCACTGACCCGATCGCCGAGGCGGCCGCGCGCGGCGCGAACGCGAGCCAGTTCTTCCTCGGCGACCCGCAGGGCTGGAAGGGCCCCAGGGTCGCCTACCCGGCCGGCCCGGCCGCGCTGAAGGCCGACGCCGAGGCCGCCGGGGTGACCCTCTTCGTCCACTCCCCCTACGTGCTCAACGTGGCGACCACGAACAACCGGATCCGGATCCCCTCCCGCCAGCACCTGCAGAAGCAGCTCACCGCCGCAGCCGAGATCGGGGCCGCCGGCGTGATCGTCCACGGCGGCCACGTGCTGGCCGGCGACGACCCCGCGGTCGGTTACGAGAACTGGCGCAAGGCGATCGACGGCCTGAGCATCGACGTCCCGCTGCTGATCGAGAACACCGCCGGCGGGACGAACTCGATGGCCCGCGGCCTGGAGCGGGTCGACCGGCTCTGGACCGCCATCGCCGGTTCCCCGAACGCCGACCGGGTCGGCTTCTGCCTGGACACCTGCCACGCGCACGCCGGCGGAGAGGAACTGCTCGGCCTGGTCGACCGGCTGAAGGCGATCACCGGACGGCTCGACCTGGTCCACGCCAACGACTCCCGGGACGCCTTCGACTCCGGCGCCGACCGGCACGCCAACCTCGGCCAGGGCCAGTGCGACCCGGACGGGCTGGCGGACGTCGTCCGCGCGGCCGGCTGCCCCGTCGTGATCGAGACCCCCGGGCCGCTGGATGCCCACCTGGCCGACCTCGCCTGGCTGCGGGAAGCGTTGTCCCGATGACCGCCGTGTCAGCGGCCGCCGCCGGACGCGATAACGTTTCACCCGTGAAGAGCAGCATCTACTTGGCCGCACCGGAGGGACTGACGGGCAAGTCGATGGTCGCAGTCGGCATCATGGACGCCCTGCAGCGCGAGGTCACCTCCGTGGCCGTCTTCCGTCCGATCGTGAACGCCGGTCGCCGCGACGAGGTGCTCGAGGTCCTCGTCTCGCAGCCGAACATCGAGCAGGAGTACGAGGACGGCGTCGGAGTCACCTACGACGAGGTCCGGGAGGATCCGAACGACGCGCTCGCCCGCCTCGTCGAGCGGTTCGCGAGCCTCCGTGAGCGCCACGACGCGGTCGTGATCGTCGGGTCCGACTACACCGACATCACCACCCCGACCGAGCTCACCTTCAACGCCCGGGTCGCGGCGAACCTGAACACCCCGGTGCTGCTCGTGGTCAGCGGGCGCAACCGCACCCCGGACGAGATCCTCGCCGCCGCCGAGGCCGGCCTGGCCGAGTTCTCCGCGCACCACGCCAAGGTGATCTCGGTGATCGCCAACCGCGTCGAGCTGGCCGACCTGGACGCCGTCCGGTCCCGGCTCTCCCGGATCCCCGGCGTCGTCGTCGAGGCGCTGCCCTCGGACCGGCTGCTGGCCGCACCCACGCTGGCCGACCAGTTCCAGGCGGTGGACGCGAACCTCGTGCTCGGCAACCCCGAACTCCTGGCCCGCGAGTCGGTCACCCCGATCGTGGCCGCCATGACGCTGCCGAACGTGCTCGAACGGCTCGAGACCGACTCGACGGTGATCATGCCCGGCGACCGCACCGACCTGCTCCCGGCGCTGCTGCTGGCCAACGCCTCCGGTGCGTTCCCCCACCTGTCCGGAGTGATCCTGGTCGGGGGCTACCCGATCCCCGAGCCGATCCTCCGGCTGATCACGACGGTCCGCAACGAACTGCCGATCGGCATGACGCACCTGGGCACCTACACCACAGCGGAGCGGCTGTTCCCGCTCGAGGGAGCGATGACCTCGAGCCCGCGCAAGGTCGAGATCGCCCGCCGGCTGTTCTCCGAGAACGTCGACAGCGAGCGGCTGCTGAACGCGCTCCAGGTCCACCGCTCCACGGTGGTGACCCCGCTGATGTTCGAGCACCAGCTGATGGAACTCGCGCGGTCCAACCGCCAGACCATCGTGCTGCCGGAGTCGACCGACGACCGCATCCTCGAGTCAGCGGCCATCCTGACCCGCCGCGGGGTCGCGAACCTCGTCCTGCTGGGCGACCCGACCGCGATCAAGAACCGGGCCACCCACCTCGGCCTCGGCCTGTCCGGCGTCGAGATCGTCGACCCCACCGACCCCGAGCTGCTCGACCGGTTCGCCGCCGAGTACGCCCGGCTGCGCGCCCACAAGGGCGTCACCCTCGAACAGGCGGCGGCCAGGATGGCCGACCTGTCCTACTTCGGGACGATGATGGTGCACGTCGGGATGGCCGACGGCATGGTCTCCGGGGCGATCAACACCACCGCCAACACCATCCGGCCGTCGCTGGAGTTCATCAAGACCCGACCGGGGGTGAGCGTCGTCTCCGGCTCGTTCCTGATGTGCCTGCCGGACCGGGTGGTGGTCTACGCCGACAGCGCGGTCAACCCCAACCCGACAGCCGAGCAGCTGGCCGACATCGCCATCTCCTCCGCCGAGACGGCGCGGCGGTTCGGCATCGAGCCGCGGGTCGCGATGCTCTCCTACTCCACCGGCACGTCCGGCTCGGGGGCGGACGTCGACAAGGTGCGCCAGGCTACCGAGATCGTCCGCGAGCGGGCTCCCGAGCTGGCCCTGGAGGGGCCCATCCAGTTCGACGCCGCCGTCGACCCGGTGGTGGCCAGGACCAAGCTTCCCGACTCGGCGGTGGCCGGACGCGCGACGGTGTTCATCTTCCCCGACCTCAACACCGGCAACAACACCTACAAGGCCGTGCAGCGCTCCGCCAACGCGATCGCGATCGGACCGGTGCTCCAGGGCCTCAACAAGGCTGTCAACGACCTCTCCCGCGGCGCGCTGGTGGACGACATCGTCAACACCGTCGCCATCACCGCCATTCAGGCCCAGAGCGATCCCTCCGACGCGGCAGCGGCGGAGCGGAGCGAGCCCGGCACGAGCCGCTGACCTGACCCGGAACCCCGACCCCGACCCCGAGCGCGAAACCCACCCGAAGGAGCATTCCCCCATGGCCACACCGATCCTGCTGCTGAACTGCGGGTCGTCCTCGGTCAAGTACCAGGTGATCGACGCCGACACCGAAGAGGTGGTGGCGAGCGGCATCATCCAGCGGATCGGCGAGGAGTCGGGCACGCTCGACCACAAGCTCGAGGGCGAGACCGTTCACGTCAACCGTGGCTTCCCCAACCACGACCGGGCGCTCACCTACCTGGTCAGGGTGTTCGAGGCCCACGGCCCGGACCTGTCGCAGATCAAGGCGGTCGGCCACCGGACCGTCCACGGCGGTTCGAAGTTCCGGGCGACGACCCTGATCGACGACGCGGTGGTCGAAGGGCTGCGCGAGCTGAGCCCGCTCGCTCCCCTGCACAACCCGCCCGGCATCGCCGGCATCGAGGCCGCGCGCAAGGCGCTGCCCGACATCCCGCACGTGGCGATCTTCGACACCGCGTTCTTCTCGACCCTCCCGGCCGAGGCGTACACCTACGCGATCGACTCCGAGCTGGCCGAGGCCCACGGCATCCGCAAGTACGGTTTCCACGGCACCTCCCACAGCTACGTGTCCAGGAAGGTCGCCGAGGTCCTCGGCAAGCCGGTCGAAGAACTGAACCAGATCGTCTGCCACCTCGGCAACGGGGCCTCCATCTCCGCCATCCGCGGGGGCGTCGCGGTCGAGACCTCGATGGGCCTCACCCCGCTGGCCGGGCTGGTGATGGGGACGAGGTCCGGCGACGTCGATCCCGGCCTGCACGCCTTCCTCGGCCGCGAGCTCGGCATGAGCCTGGCCGACGTCGACACGGTCCTGAACAAGCGCTCGGGCATGCTGGGGCTGGCGGGGGTGACCGACTTCCGCGACGTCAACGAACTGATCAACGAGGGCGACGCGGCCGCCCAGCTCGCCCTCGACGTCTACTGCCACCGGCTGCTGAGCTACATCGGCTCCTACCTCGCCGTGCTCGGCCGGGTCGACGCCCTGACCTTCACCGCCGGCGTCGGCGAGAACGACCCGCTGGTCCGGGCCACGGTGGTCCGCCGCCTGGAACAGCTCGGCTTCTGGCTGGACGAGGACGCGAACGCCGTCCGCGCCAAGGAGCCGCGGGCGATCTCGCGGCCCGGCTCGCCGGTCACCGTGCTGGTGGTCCCGACCAACGAGGAGCTGGCGATGGCCAGGGAGACCGTCGCCGTCCTGCGCTGACGCGGCTCGCACGGATGCGGCCCGTGGGCCGCTGAGGAGGTAGGTTTCCGCCTATGGCAACCGCACTCGTGACCGGAGGGACGTCCGGCATCGGTGCCGCGTTCGCCCGTGCGCTGGCCGCCCGGGGCGACGATCTCGTGCTGGTCGCCCGCAATCTCGAGCGGCTCGAGGAGACGGCCGCCGAGCTGCGCCAGCGGCACGGCATCGCGGTGGACGTGATCTCGGCCGACCTCGCCCTCCATGACGACGTGATGCGGGTGGGGGAACGGCTGGAGGACCCGGAGCGGCCGATCGACCTGCTGGTCAACAATGCCGGGTTCGGCCTGCACACCAAGCTGCTCGACCCCGCTGTCGGCGTGCACGAGCACGCGCTCGACGTGATGTGCAAGGCGGTCCTGATGCTCGGCGGGGCCGCGGGGCGGGCGATGAAGGCCCGCGGCAGCGGCCAGATCATCAATGTGTCGTCGGCGTCGGGCTGGATCGCGCAGGGCCACTACTCCGCCATCAAGGCGTGGGTCCGGGTGTACTCCGAGAGCCTGGCCAACGAGCTGCACGGCACCGGCGCGACCGTCACCGCACTGTGCCCCGGGTGGGTGCGGACCGAGTTCCACGACCGGGCGGGCATCCGGACCTCCGGCCTGCCGTCGTGGGTGTGGGTGGACGCCGACCGGCTGGTCGAGGTGGCGTTGCAGGACGCCGCCCGGGGCAGGGCGCTCTCGATCCCCACCAAGCGCTGGAAGTTCGCGGTCTTCCTGGCCGCCAAGGGTCCCCACTTCGCGATCCGCGCGGTGTCGCGGATGCTCACCAGAAGTCGCGACTGATCCCAACGACGCCCGTGCGCCAGAATGGCTGGCGTCGGCAAGGAGGCAGGGCGTGTCGGAGCCCAATCTGAGTAGGTACACCAGTGCTGGACCAGCGGTAGCCCGCCTGGTCGCCCAGCAGCTGGTGATGAAGCCCTACATCTGGTCGGTGGTCAACGTGCACACCCACGGGATGCGGAACCTGGATTCCCTGAAGACCCCGTTCGTTGTCGTCGCCAACCACTCCAGCCACCTCGACGCCCCG
>JAVHXR010000213.1:4250-5332 GCA_031119515.1 Propionicimonas sp. | reverse complement strand
CCTTTCCCGTGCCGCCACGGCGAAGGTGTCGTCGGCGGGCAGGCCGCTGCGGGTTGTCATGCCACCCACCCTAGGAAGCCGGACCCGGCCGGACAGTAGCGCCAGCAGGAGTCTTTGCGGTCCACGCCGGTACCCGGACGAGCAAGTACGCTGTCGAGCACCGAGGGCAGGGAGGGGGTACGGAGGGCCGATGTCGCTGACCAACCGCCCCGCCCCGCCAGGCCTGTCCCCCGGCCTGGCCGCGTGGGTGCGCGAGGTCGCCGGCCAGCAGGACCCGAGGGTCGGCCCCACCACGCCGGTCGTCCCGCTGCTGACCTACGGCCTGCCCACCCGGCCGTACGGCCCCGACCATTCGCAGGTCTTCCTCTGCGCTGGGGTCGCCCTCAAGATCCATCCCGCCGGGATCGACCAGGCCGCTCTCGCCCGCCGGCTGCGCGCGATCTCGCTTCCGGACACCGAACCGGTCTGGATCCAGCCGCTGGGCTACCGTGCGTTCCCGGCACCGGGTGGCCGGGTCGCCACGCTCTGGCCGCGGGTGACGGTGCTGTCGACCCTCGACCGCCCGCCGTGGGAGGAGGCCGCCCGCCTGCTCGCCCGCCTGCACCGCGCGCCGCTGGGCGGCGACCCGCCGGCGCACGGCGGTGTCGGCTCGCTGGCGGGGACGGTGACGAGGCTGCGTCAGCTCGACCGCCCCGACCTCGACGACTGGCTGGAGGGGTCCGACTCCGGGTTCGAGCGCGCACACGACCTCGACCGACCCCTGCTCAGCCGGCTCGCCGAGCTCGGCGACCAGCTGGTGGGCCAGCTCGCCCGGCCCGGCCGGGTGGCATGGGTGCACGGCGACTTCCACCTCGGACACCTCGCCCACACCCTGCTGCGGCGGAGCTGGAAGCTGGTGGACGTGGACAGCTTCGGCGGCGGCGACCCGGCCTGGGACCTGGCGCGCCCGGCCGCCTTCTACGCCGCCGGCCTGCTCGGCCGCGGTTCCTGGTCGCGGTTCCTGGCCGCCTACCGCGAGGCCGGCGGGACCGCGGTGCCGGCCACCGGGGATCCGTGGCTCGCGGCCTGCGAGGGGGCCTGGC
>JAVHXR010000213.1:1102-4240 GCA_031119515.1 Propionicimonas sp. | reverse complement strand
CTGGAACTCCCGGCCCGGGCTGCGGCGCTGGTCTCCGCCGTCCCGCTGCTCGGCCGGATGCACGCCGAGGCGACAGCGGACGCACTGATCGCCGTCGCCTGGGGGCGCGGCGGCACCTGAGCTCGGCCGAGGGTAGCTCAGATGTCGGCCAGCGCCTGGGTCGGCGAGGCCTTGGCGGCCCGGCGCCCTGGCAGCACCGACGCCAGCGCGGCGGCGAGCACCGCCACGATGACCATCCCCACCGTCTGGGCGAGGTCGACACTCAGGGTCACCGTCGCGACCCCCATCGGCGCCGCGATCGCGGCCGCCCCGAGCCAGCCGAAGAACACCCCGGCGGCCACCCCGACCGCCACCCCGACCCCGGCGAGCAGCAGTGCCTCCAGCAGCAGCATCAGCCGCAGCGAGCGGGCCTGCAGCCCGAGGGCCCGCATCAGCGCCGACTCCCGCGTCCGCTCCAGCACCGAGAGCCCGAGAGTGTTGCTGACGCCCAGCAGGGCGATCAGGACCGCCACCCCGAGCAGCGCCGTCGTCACGATCAGCAGCACGCCGAGCACCGACTCGATCGCCGCCGCCTCCAGGACGGCGCCGGTCACGTAGTACCGGTCGGTGTCCACCAACTCGGTCACCGCTCCCGCGGCGGTCGCGGCGTCGTCGCGGTCGGGCACCGACATCCAGAGCAGCGCCCCGGGGGTCACCCCGCCCAGCCGCTCCAGCGTGGCGCCGGAGACCATCACCTCACCGGCCTGCACAAGTGTGGACCTCACCACCGTCAGCTCGACGGTCGCGTCCCTGCCGGCCAGCGTGACCCGTTCGCCGTCGCTGGCGTCCGCCGAGTTCTCGGTGACCAGGACCTGGTCGTCGGCCAGAGCGGAGGGCGCACCGCTGGCAACGATCGTCACACCGGGGACGAAGCCGATCACCGTGAGTCCCTGGTAGGTGTCGGCGCCACGGGTGAAGTCGGCCTGCGCAACCGGGAGCAGGACCCCTCCCGCCACCCCCGGCGCCGCGACCAGCCGGTCGGCCAACCCGTCCGGCAGGGGCGCGGTGACCTCCCAGGAGCCGACTGCCAGGTCCACAGGACGGGTCCTGTCGATCTCGGCCAGCACGGTGCCGCTGACCGTCGCGGTACCGACCTGCAGAGTGACGATCAGGCCGACGGCGAGCATCAGCGCCGTGGCGGTGGCCGCCGCCCGGCGCGGGTTGCGGACGGCGTTCTGCCCCGCGAGCCGGGCCGTCACGCCGAACCATCCCACCACTGCCGCGAGGCCACGGAGCACGGCCGGCACGAAGAGCACCGACCCGAACAGGACGCCGAGGGCCATCAGGGCGCTGCCGGCGACCGCCAGCGGCAGGGCCTGTTCCGACCCGAGCCACCCGAGTGCGAGGGCCAGCCCCGCCACCACCAGCACGCCGCACACCGCGCCGCGGGCGGCCCCCGCGCGGCGCCGCTCGTCGCTGGCAGGCTCCGGCTGGAGCGCCTCGAGCGGGCGCACCCTCGTCCCCCGCAGCACGGGCAGGTACGCGGCCAGGACGGTGATCGCGACCCCGGTGACGAATGCGACCACGAGGTCGAGCGCGGGCAGCTCCACCCCCCAGTAGAGCGAGCCGGTGAGCGCGGCGCCCGCGGTCGCGATGCCGATCCCCACCCCGATGCCGGCGGCCGAGCCGAGGACGCCGAGGGCGACCGCCTCGGCGAGGAACCGGCGGCGAACCTGGGCGCCGCTCGCGCCGACCGCCCGCAGCAGGCCGATCTGGCGTCGCCGCTGCGCCAGCAGGATCGTGAAGGTGTTGGCGATCGTGATCATCCCGACCACCGCCGCTATCGCCGCGAACGCCCACAGCAGGTTCCGGAAGACGTCGAACTCGCCGGCGAGTTGCCGCACCGCCTCCGCCCGGATGGCGTGTGCCGACTCCACCGTGACCCCCGGCTGGCCGGCCAGCGCCGCCCGCAGGCCGGTGGTCAGCTGCTCGACCGTGACCTCGCCGGCAGCCCGGACCAGCCAGGTGCCCTCGCCGACCGACGGGTCGACCCCGAGCCGGGCGAACTCGGCCGGCGCCACATAGCCCGTCTGCAGGAACAGCGAGCTCGGCTCGGCGGTCAGTCCGACGACGGTGTACACCCCGTCCCCCAGCCCGGACGTGACCTGCCCGCCGAGTCCGACGCCGAGGGCGGCGGCGGCGCCCCGGGTCAGGGCGATCTCGCCGACGGCCTGCGGCCACCGTCCCTGCTGCACCTCCGACCACCGCAACGGTGCCGACGGGACGCCGATCAGGTTCATCAGCGACGTCACCGCACCCTGGCGCAGGCTGAGCTGGCGGACGAGGCTCGGTTCGAAGGCGGCCACGCCCGGGGTCGAGCCGAGGGCGTCGCGCAGCGTCGCAGGGTCGGTACCGTACTCGGCGGTGAGGACGACGTCCGCGCCGGCTATCGGCAACGACTGCTGTCGCTCGACGCCGTTCTGCTCGGTCGCCACCAGCACCGACGAGCCGGCCATGAACGCGACGCTGATGGCGATCGCGACCAGCGTCGCGACGAAGCGGGCGGGGTGGAACCTGATCTCCCGCAGCACCTGGCGCAGCATCAGGCACCCAGCTTCTTCATCGCGCCCAGCACGGTGTCCGCTGTGGGCCCGTTCAGGTCGTCCACCACCCGTCCGTCGGACAGGATGAGCGCCCGCTGGGCGAACGCCGCGGCGTTCGGGTCGTGGGTGACCATCACGATCGTCTGCCCGAGTTCCCGGCTCGCCGTCCGGAGATGGTGGAGCAGGTCCGTCCCGGCGCGGGAGTCCAGAGCGCCGGTCGGCTCGTCCGCGAACAGCACCTGCGGCCGGGTGATCAGTGCCCGCGCGATCGCGACCCGCTGCTGCTGGCCGCCGGAGAGCTGGGACGGCAGGTGGCCGAGCCGGTCGCCCAGCCTCAGCGAGCCGACCACGTCGTCGAACTGGGCCGGGTCGACCCGGCGCCCGGCGAGGTCGAGCGGCAGCAGGATGTTCTCCCGCGCGGTCAGGGTCGGCAGCAGGTTGAACGCCTGGAAGACGAAGCCGACGTGGTCACGGCGCACGGCGGTGAGCCGGCGGTCGTCCAGGCCGCTGATCTCGACCCCACCGAGCCACACCTCGCCGGAGGTGGGACGGTCGA
>JAVHXR010000213.1:0-1092 GCA_031119515.1 Propionicimonas sp. | reverse complement strand
AGGCCGGCCAGGCAGTGCATGAGGGTCGACTTGCCCGAGCCCGACGGCCCCATGATCGCGGTGAACGACCCCCTGGAGAAACCCACGTCGACGCCGGCCAGGGCGTGGACGGCGGCCTCGCCGGTCCCATAGGTCATGGTGAGGGCCGCCGCGGCGGCGATGGTGTCGGAGTCGGTCAGGGCAGGGGTCGTCGCAGTCACGCAAACCACCCTAGAAACGGGGCGCCGCCGCCACGATGGTGGCGGCGGGAGGCTTCGGCGTAGTGCTGGCACTACCCCGCGCGGGCCGGCACGGGCGGGTGGCCGGCGCCATCCGGGTCCGCCACCGCCTCCGGCCGGCGCTAGGCTCGGGTTGTGGCGTTGAGCGTCTTCGAACTGTTCAAGGTCGGGATCGGGCCGTCGTCGTCCCACACCGTCGGCCCGATGCGGGCGGCCGGCAGGTTCGTCGACTCCCTGGCCGGGGCCGGGGCGCTGGGGCGCGTCGCCGCGGTCAAGGTCGAACTGTTCGGCTCACTGGGCGCGACCGGCCACGGTCACGGCAGCGTCCCCGCCGTCGTCCTCGGGCTGCTCGGCCAGCAGCCGGAGACGGTCGAGCCGCGGAGCTGCCAACCCGTCCTCGAGGAGGTCCGGCGTTCGCGCCGGCTCGCCCTGCCCGACGGCCCGGTGATCGGGTTCGACCCGGACGCCGACATCGTCCTGTACCGGCGGCGCTCGCTGCCCACCCACTCCAACGGCATGGTGTTCACCGCCCGGGACGCCGCCGGCACCGAACTGGCCTGCCGCACCTACTACTCGGTGGGGGGTGGGTTCGTGGCCGACGAGCGGCTCTCCGGCCCCGAGCGGATCGTCCCGGACGCCACGGGGGTCGTCTACCCGTTCGCCAGCGGCGCCGAGTTGCTGCGCAACTGCGCCGACACCGGGTTCTCGGTGGCCCGGCTGGTCCGGGAGAACGAGCACGCCTGGCGCAGCGACGCCGAGATCGACGCCGGACTGTTGCACTTGTGGCAGGTGATGCAGGAGTGCATTGACAACGGGCTGTCCACCGAAGGGCTCCTGCCGGGCGGGCTGAAGGTGCGGCGACGCGCACCTGAGC
>JAVHXR010000212.1:4436-5363 GCA_031119515.1 Propionicimonas sp. | reverse complement strand
TCGTCGCAGCCTGCCGGGAGCGCAACCCGGGCGTGCGGGTGGCGGCGGGAGCAGCCGAGGCGCTGCCGTTCGGCGACGGCGAGTTCGACCTGGTCGCCGCGCAACTCGTGCTCCACTTCGTCTCCGATCCCGCCCGCGTCGCGGCCGAGATGCGCCGCGTCGGCCGGCCGGGTGCCAGGGTCGCGGCCGCGGTCTGGGATTTCGGCCACGGGATGCAGATGCTGCGGGCGTTCTGGGACGCGGCGGTCAGCCTCGACCCGGCCGCCCCGGACGAGCTCCGGGCGATGCGGTTCGGCCGGGAGGGCGAGATCGCCCAGTGGCTCACCGACGCCGGGCTGGAGGCGGTGACGGAGACGACCCTGGAGGTCAGTACCCCTTACGTCGACTTCGAGGAACTGTGGAACGGCTTCCTGGCCGGTGTGGGCCCGGCGGGCAGCTACTGCGTCTGGCTGCCCCCAGCGCACCAGGAACGCCTGCGACGAGCCCTGTTCGAACGGCTGGGCGAGCCCAGCGGGCCGTTCGAGCTGTCCGCGGTGGCACGGGCTGGGCGGGGCACCTCCACCTGATCGTGGCGACCGGCGAGCTGAGCGGGTCGTCCCCCTCAGTTCTCCGTCGGCGCTGCTTCCTCGGCCGCCGGCGGGCGCTGGAGCAGGCCAAGGACGCCGAGCACGACGGCGGCGCCGACAACTGTCCACAGCACCACACCCACGGTGAGCGGACGGTTGACCAACAGGACCACGGCGGCGACCGCTCCGACCAGGATGCGCAGCGCGCCCGCGCGGGCGTGCAGCCAGCCTCCGACCCGGCCGGTGTCGGGGCTGAGGAACCGGAGCAGCAGGGACATGATCGTCGTCTTGCCGGCGCCCGAGGGACCCACGATCGCGGTGTGCCCCCGGCGCGGCACGTCGATGCTCACGCCGTCGAGGG
>JAVHXR010000212.1:0-4426 GCA_031119515.1 Propionicimonas sp. | reverse complement strand
GCCGGCACCCAGCCGCGCCCAGCCGGCCCGGACCGCCCGGCTGGAGCGGAACGGTGCGGCAAGCCAGGCTGCGACCGCTGCCGACAGCGCCAGCAGGAGGAGCGCGGCGGCGATCTCCGCGAGCGGCGCTGCCACGGCGCCGAAGATCACCGTCAGTACCTCGTCCGGCATCACCTGCTCGGGGACGGCGGCCAGCGTCACCGCCTGCGCCACCCAGACCGCGCCGAGCACCACGGCCGCGCCCGCTGCCCAGGCGAGCGCCGCCACGAAAGCGGCCCGCGCCGGCTGGCGGCTGAGCGCGACCCCGGCGACCACCAGGGCAAGCGCCGCCAGGGCGAGCCAGTAGCCGACGGCCATGGCGACCTGGTAGGCAGCCTGGATCTGTGGCAGGTTGGCGGCCGGGACGAGCAGGATGGTCCGGTCGGTGTCGGGGATCCGGGAGGCGAGCGCGAACCCGCGTTCCTGCAGCGAGGAGCGCACCTCGGCCACGAGCGGCCCCAGTTGCAGGCCGAGGCCGCCGTCGACGACCCCCACCACCGAACTGGAGTCGCTCTCGAGAACGGCGAGGGCGATCTCGTGCGAGCGCCGCAACGCCTGGGTCCAGGCCTGGGCGAAGCGGTCGGAGGAGACCACCTGCCTGGTGCCGTCCTCGATCGCAGCCCGCAGCCCGTCCGCGGCCGGCACCCGGAGGGCGTCCAGGGCCGCCCTGGCACGCTCCCGTTCGACCACGTCCAGCAGTCCGTCCACGACGGCGTCGACCAGCCCGTCGAGGTCGAGGCTGTCGCTGACCGCCGAGGCGACCTGCTGGGCGGCGTAGTCCTGTACCGCGGGGTCCTCGATCACCGGGCCGAGGGTCGCGACGAAGGCGTCGGTGTCGCCCAGCATCTCCCTGGCCCAGCCGGCCATGATCGAGACCGGCACGAGCAGCGAGCCAAGCACGATCAGGGCGACCGCGACCACGGTTCGACCGCGGCCACCCTTCGTGCCTGGCTCGCCTGGCTGCGCGTTCGGCGCCGGTTCGGAGCGTGGTGAGGACATCCGGGTGAGGATATCGCTGCTAGGCGAGCGCCTTCGCCTTGAGCTGCGCGAACTCCTCCTGCGTGATGGCGCCGGAGTCCAGCAGTCCCTTCGCGCTGGCGATCTGGCCCGCCGGGTCGGCCGGTGCCGCCACCGAGCGGATGTAGTCGTCGGTGGCCGCCCGGTTCTGGCGGTACCGGTCCATCTCGCGCTCACCCATGCTGCGGCCACGGGCGATCAGGTAGATCAGGGCGGTCAGCGGGGGGAAGAACAGCAGTGCGATCAACCAGCCGGCCCTTGCCCAGCCGCCGAGGGAGGGGTCACGGAAGATGTCGACGATGATCTGGAACAGCACCATGAGGTAGGCGACGAAGAAGAAGCCCCAGAGCATCAACCAGAAGAAGTCCCAGAAGGTCACGGCAGGCTACCTTTCACGAAGTGGTCAGCGTGACCGGCCCCCCGATCACGACCGCCGAGGCGGCGGCAGAAACAGCGTGGGCCTTCCACCGCGCCCCCGCATCACCCTGAGCGGGTGATTTCGGGCGACCTTCCGGTTGCGGCCCGGACCCCTCGAACCAAGACTGGATCCATGAGCAGCCCGGAGCCCTTCCTGCGACTGACGTCGGTGACCGTCTCCTGCCCGGCGCCGCGTGATCTGGCCGGGTTCTACGCCCGGCTGCTACGGGGCGAGGTGACCGCGAGCGACCCGGCCCTGCCGGGCGAGCCGGCCGACGCCGGCTGGGCCCAGGTCGCTGCCGGCGACCTGCGGCTGAACTTCGAGTACGAGCGCTGCTGGACGGCGCCGACCTGGCCTGCGGTGCCGGGCGAGCAGACCGCCACCCAGCACCTCGACATCTGGGTGAACGACCTCGCCGCCGCCACCGAGTGGGCGCTGGCCTGCGGCGCCACCCTGGCCGAGGTCCAGCCACAGCGCGACGTCCGGGTGATGTTCGACCCGAGCGGGCACCCGTTCTGCCTGTTCCTCTGAGCCGGACGGACCCGGCTCAACGGCCGCCCTCGGGCGCCTCCGCAGCCTCGACCCGCAACATGCCGGGGCCGGCGAGGGAGGCGAGCAGGCGGACCGGCTGCCAGACCAGGACCAGGCTCGCGACGGCCTCGGGCACCAGCGCATCCAGCTCGCGTGGCAGGTCGGCGGCCAGCAGATTCGGGTAGTCCGCGACCGGCGCGGCCTCGTCCACCCTGACGTGGCAGGTCACCCAGCCTGGCGCAGGCCCGGGTTCCAGCGCCGACAGCGGCGTCAGCACCACCACCGAACGGTTCTCCACCACCTGGACCATGGGCCTCATTCTCCCTCTCCGGCGAGCCATCGGGCGAGGGCCGCGGCGATCGGGAGCCCGGTGGGCTCCTCGAAGCAGGAGTACGCCGGGGACGGGTTCACCTCGAAGCACCACCAGTTCCCGTCGTCGTCGCGCAGCAGGTCGATGCCGGCGAACGGCAGGTCGAGCGCGGCGGCGACAGCGACGCAGCGCTCGGCGACCGCGGGCGGAAGCTCGACAGCCCGCATCGTGGCGGCCTCTCCCCCCTCGCGGTAGCGGTAGTCGATCGTCGCCGCCCCGATCTCGCAGGCGAACACGGCAGCGCCGACGACGTGCACGCGAACGTTCGTCCCCTCCAGCAGGCGCTGGAACTGGGTCGGGAGGTGCCGGACGCGGGCCAGGTCCGCTCCCCTCGCCGGCGTAAGCTCGTGGACGATCGACCGGACCCCGCTGGCCGACTTGTAGACCAGCCTGCCGTGCTGGTCCCAGAACCCCTGGACGGCGGCCGGATCGTTGGTCACGAGCGTCGGGGGCACCGCCAGCCCGAAGCTGCGGATCAACGCCGCCTGGTAGGGCTTGGAGCCGTTGCTCGCCATCGCCCTGGGCCGGTTGGCGACCCGCATCGCGGCGACGTCGGCCCAGCCGGCGGCCAGGGCGATGGCGGCGTCGTGGCGGTCCTGCTCCAGCGGGTCGGGGACGGGGCCGGTCCGGCCAGGGGCGGTCAGCCGGAGGTAGAGGCCGGTGGCCCCGGCCAGGTCGACCTCGCCGTCGGCGCCCGCCAGCCGGGCGTAGCGCCCCTCCGGACCACTCCCGACCCGCAGGTTCCAGTCGGCTGCAGCGGTCTCGTCCAGCACCAGCGCCTCGACGCCTTCTGCCCGGGCGGCGTCCACCAGCCGACGGACCGGGTCCTCCGCAGGGGTTCCGATGATGACGATCATGCGGCGGCCTCCTCGATCGTCCGGTCCGCGCGTCGCTCGAGGTAGGAGACGAACGCGGGGAACTGACCCGCGGCCCGCAGGCCGGGCACCGGCGAGACCGCCGTCACCACCGGCCGGCCGTCGGCGGTGGTGCCGGTCGACACCTCTGCACACCGCAGTCCAGCCGCGGCCGCCAGGGCGACCAGTGCTTCGCCGGGGACCGCGGCGGTGCCGACCACCCGTGCGTCGAGGACGAGGACGGGTTCGGCCGGCTGCACCGCCGCCGTCCGCAGGACGGGCCGCGGCAGCGGCGGACCCGCCGGGTGCGGCGTCCAGCGCTGGGTCGGGTCCGGCAGTCCGGGCGGCTGCCAGACCCACGCCCGGCCGGTCGGACCGGGACGGGCGGCGGCCTGGTTGGTGCACAGCTCGAACGGGGCGGTGGCGACGCCGGCCTGCTCGCACAGCTGTGCCAGGCGCAGCAGGTCGACCCTGGGACCGGCAAGCCCGAACGGATCGGGCGGGTTCAGCACCTTGTCGCCCAGGCCGGTGAGCCAGCTCAGGCCGGCGGCGAAGGCCTCGGCGTCGGCGTACTCCCGGTGCCCCGCCGACACCGCCGCCAGCGGGAAGGTGTCGAGCCGCCACACCAGCAGCCCTGTCCCCGGCCCGACCACGCCCCCGTCCGGTAGCTGCAGCCGGTCTCCCGGCAGGGCCTGCGTCCCGCGTCCCGGCGCTCCGCTGGCCGGGCGGTGCTCGAGCACCGCCCGTGCCAGCGTCGCCTCGTCGACCAGCCGGGATGCCCGGCCGCGCCGGCGCAGCGCGGCCAGGATCGTGGCCGCCGTCGCGTCACCGCGGGCGGCGGCCACGACGATCTCGCCCTGTCCGTCTCGTCCGGACATCCGCTACACCGGCGGGAGGGTGTCGTAGGCGAGCTTGGCGTCGGGCGAACCCGCCTCCATCTGCGCGCGCAGGTCGCCCAGGTCGGGCCGGCCGGGCTCGACCCCCAGTGGGGGCCGTTCGCCCGGGTCGATGAACGGGTCTCCCGGGGCCGGGTAGTCCGCCGGACCGGTGAGGGCGGCGACGAGCGCCTGGACCTGGGCTTCGAGAGCCGCAAGTCGCGACCCGATGTCGGCGCCGGTGACCGCTGCCGGCTCGGCGGGTAGCCGCGGATCGAAGGGGAGGTTCTCGCCGAGCTTGTGCTCGACCACCTCCTTGAGC
>JAVHXR010000211.1:5125-5384 GCA_031119515.1 Propionicimonas sp. | reverse complement strand
TCTACTACCTGCACCGCCCGGACCCCGCGACCCCCGATGCCGAGATCGTGGCCGCGCTCGGGACGGAGCTGGCGGCGGGCCGGATCCGGTCCTGGGCGGCGAGCAACGTCACCGTCGGCGAGCTGGCGGGGTTGGTGGAGGCGGCCGACGCAGCGGGCGTCCCGCGTCCGGTGGCGTGCCAGCCGCGGATCAACCTCCTCGACACGGGCGCGCTGGAGTCGATGGTGCCGTACTGCCGCGGCGCCGGGATCTCCGTCGT
>JAVHXR010000211.1:4720-5115 GCA_031119515.1 Propionicimonas sp. | reverse complement strand
GCGGCCTGCTGACCGGCAAGTACCGCCGCGGGACGCCGGCCCCGGCCGGGACGCGGGGCTCCGACAAGCCCGACTGGGTACCCGACATCGACGAGGCAACCCAGGCACGACTGGACGAGATCAGCGCCCGGGCCGAGACTGCCGGCATGCCGATGGCGTCGTGGGCGATCCGCTGGCTGGCCGACCAGCCCGGGATCGACTCCGTCCTGGTCGGCGCGACCCGGCTCGCCCAGGTCGAGGCCGCCGTACAGGCCCTCGACTGAGCACCCCATGGAGAGGACTGCGATGACCACCACCGCTGCCGCGCCGCTGCCCGGCGTGACCATCACCGGCGGGGTGAGGGACTGGCAGATCCTCGCCCGCGGGGAGAACGACACCGCGACCGTCACCCTGAC
>JAVHXR010000211.1:0-4710 GCA_031119515.1 Propionicimonas sp. | reverse complement strand
CCGCCCGGATAGCCCCGGAGCCGCCGTTCGTCTTCGGGCCGGCGGGCGACGGCGAGCTGCGGGTGTCGGCCCGGGTCGTCCGCGAGGCCGACGGCTCCGCCGCGCTGGCGTGGACGCCGGCGACGCTCGGCAGCGACGGCCGGTGGCGGGTCGACCTGGTGATCCCGGCCGGAGGCACCTACCGGATCGAGACCCAGCTGGAGCAGGAAGGCTCCGACGGCTACAGCCTCACGCGCGGGGACATCGTGCACCACATCGGGGTTGGCGACCTGTACCTGGTGATCGGCCAGAGCAACGCCGCCGGGCGGGCGCGCGACCGCGTCCAGGACGGCCCCCAGCTCGGTGTCCACCAGTACCGGGCGGACGGGACCTGGGGGTTGGCCGCGCACCCGCTGAACGACGGCACCCGAGCCGTGCACACCGGCCACTTCGAGAACCACAACCCAGGCCACTCCCCGGCGCTGCACTTCGCGAAGCGCGTGTCGACGGCGGCGAACGTGCCGGTCGGCCTGGTGGTCGCAGCCTTCGGCGGCGCGCCGCTGCGCTGGTGGATCGACTCCGACGGCCTGGGTCCGCTGTCGCTGAACGCGGTGGAGATGCTCGCAGCCGCCGGCGGACGGGCTCGCGGCGTGTTGTGGTACCAGGGCGAGGCTGACTGCTTCGAGGGGACCACGGACGACTACGCCGTTCGTTTCGGACGGCTGGTCGCGGCGCTGAGGGAGCGGCTCGGCGACCCCGGCCTGGAGTTCTTCACCGCTCAGCTGGCGCGGTGCACCGTCGAACCGGAGGGCGACCTCGACAGGCACTGGGGGAGGCTCCGGGAGCAGCAGCGGCGGGCGGCTCACGACCTGCCCGGCGTGCACCTGGTGCCCACCGGCGACCTGCCGCTGTACGACTTCATCCACCTCAGTTCGGCGGCGAACCTCGTACTCGCCGAGCGGTTCGCTGACGCCGTGCTCGACAGGCTCTACCGTCTCGACCGGCCCTGGCGTGCGCCCGAGCCGGTGGTGGCGCGCCAACGCGGAGACCTCGAGGTCGAGCTGGGCTTCGCCCCGGTCGAGAACTGGATCAACGACTTCGGGCTCCCGTCCGGCCGCTGCCCCTTCGACGTCGAGGATACGGACGGGTTCGTCACGGTCACCGGATGGAGGGTCGAGGGCGCAAGCTTCCTCCTGCAGCTCGACCGCCCGCCGGGCCCCAGCGCCGTCGTGCACGGAATGTGGCGGATGGACCACGGCGGCATCGTCCCCGCCGACTGCACCCGGCTGCCCTTCCTGTCGTTCTACGGCGTGCCGGTCTCGTGAGCTACCTCTACTCGCTGCGCCTGGCGCTGGATCCCGGGTGGACGGACGAACGCGGGCTGGCCGACCTGCCGCGCTTCATCGAGGCGGCACGAATCGACGACGTGATGGTCTTCGCCAATGTCGAGGAACTCAATACCGGCCACACCGACGACCTCGAGCGGGCGGTGTACCGGGACCTGGCGGAGCGCACCGCCGGCGTGGCGGCGACGGCAGGAGCCTCGATGTCGCTCAACCCGTGGCACACAGTCATGCACGGCGACTACGGCAGGAAGCTCCGGGCCGGACAGGACTTCCGGCTGATGGTGGATCCGGACGGCCGGTCGGCGCAGCTCGCGGTCTGCCCGCGCGACGAGCACTGGCGTCGCTACCTGGCCGACCTCTACGCGTTCTACGCCGCCGCACGCCCGCGCTTCATCTGGGTGGAGGACGACTTCCGATACCACAACCACTGGCCCCTGGAATGGGGAGGCTGCTTCTGCGAGGAGCACCTCGCCGAGTTCTCGCGGCGCGCGGGCCGGCCGCTCACCAGGCAGGAGTTCGTCGAGGGCCTGCTGCGTCCCGGTGAGCCGCACCCGTTCCGGACGATCTGGCTGGAGACCGCCCGGGAGGCGCTCGAGACGGCGGCAGCCGCGGTCGCCGACGCCGTGCGCGGGGTGTCCGCGGAGACGAGGGTCGGCCTGATGACCTCGGTGCCCCTCGTGCACGCTGCGGAGGGTCGCCGCTGGGAGCCGCTGCTGAGGGCGTTCAGCGGGCAGCGGCCACCGGCCGTCCGGGTGCACCTGCCGGCCTACGCCGACCGCAGGCCGGCCGACTACCTCGCCCTGTTCCACACCGTCTCCGACGCCCACCGGGCACTCCTGCCCGCAGACGCGGAGGTGTACCCCGAGCTGGAGAACTTCCCCTACTCGAGGTTCGCCAAGTCGCGGAGCTTCCTGCGGTTCCAGCTGCTGGGCGCCCAGGTGCTCGCTCCCGACGGCATGACGATCGACCTGTTCGACCTCAACGGGAACGGGCCGGTGTGGGACGAGGGCTACCAGGACGTCCTGGCGGGCACCAGGGACTACCTCGACCGCGGACTCGCCTCCGGCGTCTTCCGGCGACCGCGGTCTGGAGTGGCGGTGCTGATCAGCGAGGACTCGGCGACCTTCCTCCACACCGCTGCTGGTGGGTCGATGACCGGGCTGTACCCGCGCGAGTACCTCTTCGGTGCGTTGCTCGGCGGCTACGGCATCCCCTTCCGCTACACCACCGACACGACGATCTCCGGCCAGGTGGTCGCGGTGTCGGGCCAGCTCTTCCGGACGCTGGGCGAGGACGCCACCCGGCGCCTGTTCGCGACCAACCGCGTGGTCGTCGACGCTGAGGCTGTGGACACCCTCGTCGACATGGGTCTCGGCGACCTGGTCGCTGCCCGCTCGGTGCGCTGGCAGGGCTCGGAAGACGGCGTGGCGACCTACGAGGAGGCCGTCGGAGGTGTCGAACTGCTGGACCGTGCCGGGGCACGGGCGTCGGTCCTCCTGATGGGTGCCGGCATCGGCCTCGTCGACTACGACGCCGGGCGAGCCCGCCCGCTCACCCGGTTCTTCCGGCAGGGGCATGTCGACGCAGGCGCGGGCCACGTGCTCGTGGACGACCGGGTGCTCGTCGTGCCGTTCGGCCGGATGGATCCCCTGGAGCCGCCACCAGTGATGCTGCGCACCACGTTGCGGCAGCAACTGCTGCAGGAGGTGGTGTCGGCCTGGGCGCCGCGGCTGCCACTCCTGGTCGGCGCCCCGGATGTCGCGGTCTACGCCTATCCCGGCCCGGAGGAGCTCTCGCTGTACCTGGTGAACGGGTCCTTCGACGCCCTCCGGGCGCCCCGGCTGGTCGTTGGCGACCTGCCCGTGACGGCCGTCGAGGCCGACCCGAGCACCGGGGCGCCAGGAGCTGTCGGGTTCACCCTCGCCGGGGACGGGCTCGTCCTCGACCTGGAACTGGCTCCCCTGGAGTCCGTGCTGGTCCGGCTGAGCATCGCAGGCTGACGGACGCGCGACACCAGGACTCGCGCGTCATCGACGGGAGCCGCGCGAGCACGCTCACGCCGGCCCCCCGCGCTCAGTGGTGCATGAGACCAGGGTCGAGGCAGGACCAGTAGGTCTCGACCAGGCGGCCGGCGCCGTCCTGCAGGTTGCCCGTCGACACCGATACGCCGTCGGCGAGCCGGGTCGGGCCGGCCGCCGGATCGAGGTAGAAGATGCCGGGCTCCAGGCCGTAGCCGTCCACGAGCAGGTGGATCAGGTCGCGCATCGCGAACACCCTGACGACGGCGTTCCCGACCGCGCCCACGCTGACCAGGCCGGCCCGCTCCAGCCGGTCGCCTGCCTTGTCGAAGTCGTGTTCGTGCTCGTACTCACGGCCGTCGTCGGTGGGCTTGGGCTGGTAGTCGCGGAGGAGGACGCGGGAGATCGCCCCGTCCGCCCCCCGCAGCCGGACGCGCCGGTCGATGACGTGCCGGTCGGGGATCTGGACCAGGTACTCGCCGAAGTGGAAGCTCGTGCACGAGACGTAGGTCAGTCCCAGCAGGGCGATCTTCGCGTCCAGCGCGAGCAGCCGGCCGAAGGTGCTGCGAAGGTCGAAGACCGTGAGCTCCGGGTCGGCCTGCGTGACCGTCGCGGCATGCGGGCCGACGGCGGAGATGCTGTGGCGGTAGGCGGTGCTGCGCAGCGCGCCGGGTGTGGTCCGGATCGCCTCGCTGATCGCTCCCATCTCGGACTGGTCGCGTCGCGGGTCGATCAACGGGTCCGCTGTCGCTTCGTGCCTGAAGGTGAAGGCCGGGGCCACCACGGTCCCGGTGCCGCCGACAGCCTTCCGCAGGGCCTCTGCGATCGTCGCCGCGCCGCCGGTGACGTCCCCGAACGGACGCAGCGCCGAGTGCACCAGGACGGTGTCGCCCTCGCCGAGGCCGCAGTGTCGCAGCGCGGCGGTTGCGGACTCGAGGGTGACGGGCAGTTGCGGGTGAGTCGGAAGGCCGACTCGGCCGTGGGTTCGGGGCATCGCGTGGTTCCGTTCTGTCAGCGGGCGGAGGCGGGAGTCGGGGCGGCAGTCCTGAGGCCGGCGAGGACGGTGTCCATCCGGTCGAGGAGGACGTCGAGGGTCACCTCGTCGGCGATCAGCGGCAGCTTGGTGAGCGCGGTGGGCGGGGCGCTCGGCTTGTAGGCCTGGGTGCTGGTGTCGATGCCGTGGTCGGTCTCGAGCGCGTGGCAGAAGGCGGCGGCGGCCGCTGCCTCATGGAACTGGATGCCGGCCATGTGCCGGTCGCCGCTGACCGCTGCGAGCAGGTCGGGGTAGCGCGCGACGAGCCTGTCGAGGCCGACATGGTAGGCCAGCCCGATCCGGCGCAGCTGGTCGCCGTTGGTCCGGGCGAACT
>JAVHXR010000210.1:430-5438 GCA_031119515.1 Propionicimonas sp. | reverse complement strand
GGACGACGTTGTGGGTGTAGTCGTAGCCGGTGTTGTGGCCGGTGTCAGGGGACAGCTGGACCATCCCGAACGGCACCGTCGCGCCCGGGTAGGTGTTGCCGTCGTCCTGGCTTCCAATGAACGAGTTCACCAGGGACAGTGCCTCGCTTCCCGTCACAGTGCGGGAGGCGGCCTCGGCGGCCGGGGCTGCCGCGAGCCAGCTGAGGCCGAGGGCTGCCGCGGCCGTCGCCGCGGTGAGTCGCAGGGGCAACGACCGGAGGCGGTCGCGCGAGGGGTGCGATCGTGGGCGCACCTTCAGAGCTCGGGGGGTCACATTCTCTCCATCACGTCGCTGTGGGCTGGCTATGACATCGCTGTCATACGGCCGGAAGGCTAGTCCCAGCGACCCGGTCGTACAACCGGTTCTGCCGGATTCGGGCGCGGCGTTGGGGACGGACGGACCAGCTGCGCGCCTCGACCTGGTGGCCGCCAGTGGCCCCTCCCCCCGACCAGGCAACCGCGCGCCGCTGGCCCAGCCTCGTCGAGTGGGCCGGTCACCGGCCGGGTCCCCGCTCGCTCAGGCCCACCAGACGCCGGGCGCCACGGCGAGGACCTGAGGCTGACATGCACCCGCCGCAGGAGCTGTCCGGCTCCGGAAGGGCCACGTCCGGTCTGGCCCGCCGTGTGGTTCGAGGCTTGTCGAGGCCCGCCCGCTGCTACAGCACCCAGAAGATCAGTGACAACGGGATCGCGACGAGGTGCGTGACCACGACTGTGCTCAGGGGCCTCTTTCGGGTGAGCCACGCCGCGGCGGCCGCCAGACCGATCGGAAGGTAGACGAGCACCGCGCCGGCAATCTGATTCCAGGGCAGCCAGGGCTCGTCGAGAACAGCCGTGACGCCACCAGGCCGACCTGCATGAAGCAGACGAAAGCCCATGCTGCGGCGACCACGGCGTTGACCAGACCCCTTGCCACGCGTTGTGCCACGGGCTTCTGGCCGTGGTCCAGGCCCGACGCCAGGAGCTCGCCCCGGTCAGCACCGCCCGTCGGAACGCCCGATCCGCTCATGTGTCGCAGGCTACAGATCGCGTGACCGTGCCGCTGGCGGGCGACCCGAGCCGCACCCTCGCAGGTCTCTGCTACATCCTCCGCACTGACACGGCCAGCCAGGAGACGCCGTGACCGTCCCGGGAAGCACCCGGACTGGAAGCCGGAGGAGGTGTTGTCGTGGGCCGCACCGTCCGGGTTGTAGCCGAAGCAGGCCAGGGCGGTGTCGCCACCGGCGAGGGTGGGTGCCTGGTGGGGAATGGGGAGTGCGGGGATTGTCGGGCACGGCCCTGAACTCCAGAGGCCCCAGACCCGGTGTTCACCGTAGTCAGGGGCCTCTCTTGGCGCGTGGCAGGTGTAGGGTTCGAAGTCGTGAATCATCCCTAGTCAACGGCACTTTCTCGCCCAGGAGCGATTGCATGGCTGGTCTCCTTTGAGCGTCAACTGACTCTGTAAATGGCACGTGCCATTTAGCTGATCGAGTGTAGTATTCGTGCCACCAGTTTCCAGAGGGGGTCCCCGATGTCTGGCAAGGTCGGCATGAGGCACTTCGGCAACATGAGGGTGCTGCCCAGCAAGAGGGTCCAGGCCAGGTACAAGGGGCCTGATGGCCGCATGCACAGTGCGCCCTACACCTTTCAGGCCAAGCGCGACGCCGATGCCTGGCTCTCCAAGGAGTGGGGCAAGATCCAGGACCAGACCTGGGAGCCGCCCAAGACCCGCGAGATCGCCAGAGTGGAGAAGGTCACCACTCCCTTCGGCGAGTATGCAGAAGAGGTGATAACCCGACGCCAGGCTGACGGCAAGATCAAGGCGACCACCGCAGCCCTCTACCGCAAGTTGATCCGGCTCCACCTGCAGGAGAAGTTCGGCAAGATGCCGCTCGGCCACATAACTGTCCGACGAGTCAACCTCTGGCACTCCTCCATGGCTAGCACGCCGAGCTCCCGCGCCAACGCCTACGGCGTCCTCTCGATGGTGATGCGCCAGGCCGTCCGCGAGGAACTCATCGACAGGACGCCCTGCCAGGTCGAGGGCAGCGCCAAGAAGACGAACCTACGCGACGGCGACGACGAGGTGATGACTCCGAAGCAGTTCGCCGATTACATCGATGCGCTCCCCGAACGCCTGTCGCGGTTCGCCATGCCACTGACCCTGGCGTACTGGCTGGGGCTGCGCAGCGGCGAGGTCCGCGGCCTTCGCCGGATGGACCTCGACCTCGAGGCCGGCGAGGTCCACGTGCGTCAGCAGATCGTGAAACTCGGCGGCAAGAACATCGTGCAGCGTGACACGAAGACCGACTCCGGTACGCGTGTCGTGGCGCTCCCCCCACACCTCATCCCGGTCCTGAAGGACTGGCTCAACAAGCAGCCAGTCACCGGCAGGGAAGGCCTGCTGTTCCCGAGTCGCACCGGCGGGCCCATGAGTGGCGAGAGCCTCCGCAACGCCGGCAAGACTGCCGCCGACGCCATCGGCCGGTCCAACCTCCGCGTCCACTCCCTGCGGCACTCCAGTGCCACGATGAGCGCCCAGCTCGGCGCCACCGACAGCGAACTCATGGGGCGCTTCGGCTGGTCGTCCCCCGTCATGGCCAAGCGATACAGCCACGCCACCAAGGAACGCGACCGAGCCCTTGCGGCCAAACTATCGGAGCTCGCGTGACACCTCCGGGGACCTGCATCGCGCCCGGCGTTCTATCAGCGGGCACTGCGGTGCGTTTCACCCGCATGAGTCTGGACTCGGTGGCTCTCGGACCAATGGACCCGCTTCGGTCCGTGCACGGCGTAGAATTCAGCCGCCGCTCACTCCTACTCTGCGGGCATCCCGCTCAGCACTCGCGCTGCCAGAAGCGCGCGGTTGGCGTTGGCATCGTCGTCGAAGGTGTCGTCCCACTGATAGACCGCGATGCCGAGGTCATGCGCTACTCGGAGTGCCTCTCGGGTGAGCGGCGTCGTGGTGATGAGCATTGACCTGACGTCGCGTCCGTTCATCTGCTCGGCTGCAGCCGCAAGTCTGTGAAGCACCTGACTGGACACCGGAGCACTCTTGTATGCCTTCACGATAATGCGGTGAAGCCTGTCGCCACGGACCTCAAGGTCGGCCCCGCCGTCACCGCCTCTGAGCCTGTGGACACGGCTGCCGCCGACTCGAACGAGAGCCGACTCGATTCGCTCGTACGCCGCCGGGCCGTAGGACGCGGCCGGCTCCTGCCTTCCCTCTGCAGTGGCAGCGATCTCGGCGGTGGCGTCTTCGACCTTGTCGGTCACCCTCCGCAATAGACCCGACTCGAGAAAATGCTGGACGACGACCAGAGCCGGAACCAGCAGAATCGTCGACGCCAACTGCATTGCGACGGCTTGCCAGTAACTGTCGACAATCAGCGCTCCCCCGAGAACCCCGGCCACACCCAACACCAAGCAAACGATGGCCAAGCTCATGGCGGCACCAGAGGGCCGCCATCGCGGTCCTGGGCCTGAAGCTGTCACGCGCTGATGCTAGCCCGCCGAAGCGTGTGGACGGCAGGACGCGCCAATGAGTTGCGTGGCCGTGGGGAGAGGATAGGTGCACCCAAGCGCGGGGCCTGGATTCACCAGAGTACGCACTCGCTCGACCGCCGGTCGAGTCTCGCGCAGCAGTTCCACACTCTCGCCCCGCACCGCGACGCCCACCGCTACTGTGGTCGCACCGAACCGTCTACAGCCTCCACCTCATGATTCCGATCCCTGACGCAGCCACCGGGCTCCTACCCCCGGGCCGCCATCGTGCGGGTTGGGATGAGATCGAGGAGATGTTCGTCCGACAGGCGCCATACAGTTCAGCGCGGCGTCTGCTCTTCCTGCGGCTGAGAGATTGGGCGGATCAGTGCTGGTCCATCCTCCCGAAGGCCGAACTCTGGATCGATGGGAGCTTCGTGCGCTACAGCGCGGACCAGGCACCCTTCGACGTGGATGTCGTTGCGTTCGCCGAGCTGGAAGACTTCGGTGCCGTATGGGCCCGAGTCCGCGACGAACTGAAGCTTGCCGAAGAGGACGCGCGGCTGGGCGGAGAGCCCCGCAAGTGCCCTTTCGCGATGCAGTTCCTCTCGCTCTGGACGATGAAGAAGGTCAGAACGGATAGGGTGTCCGCACCTAGAATCCAGCCGTTCGGATCTTCCGTCGACGGTTTCCTGACACCCAAGCAGACGTCCGCTCAGTACAGCTGGGATCGATCCTGGTCCGGCCTGGCCGCGGGCGGACCCGAGAAGGGTTACCTCGAGGTGATTCCCAGTGCCTGACGGGGTGGCCTCGCACTCCGCGGACTGGGTGCGTGAACTGGCAACGGGTGACCCCGATGTCGATCAGTTCTTGCTGCAGTCGTTGAGCGCGGGGCTCGCCTCTGATTCTGAGGTGATGCAGGCCGTCCTAGATCGGACGCTCCAGAACGACGCCCGTCTGGAACTCCATCTGCTTGGCGACGCCGAGGCGCGGCATCTCTCGCGCGCCGACCTCGTGGGTCGACTACTCAACCGTGTAGCGGTGACCGTCAAGGAGTTGGCCAAGGACATTGGTGGGCTGAAGCAGCATCGTCCAGGACTCTGGGTTGAGGCGCCGGCGGCCGGATCGATGATGCTTGTGGTCCGCACCGTGCAGCCCCGCAAGCCGGGCGATGAGAACCCGCTTCCGGTGACCTTCGCGCCGACACTCGATGCACAGGCGCTCGTCGCACTGTGTGGGGTACTCAACCAGGCCAAGATGCCCAGCGGGGAGAGCCCGCTGTACGGGACCGTCGAGGCATACCGTGGGCAAACCCGAGACGCTCTGGCAAGCGTGTGCCGCGTCGTCCGCGAAGCTGACTGGCGCATCGAGGGCAACGTCGCTGTCGCTGGGCGGAAGCCAGCGCCGGTGGTCTTTGATTCAACTGCGGCGGGCAGGGTGATCGATGCGTCCACGCTCCGCGACAACGAACCCGGCACGGAGGAGCTCAGCGGGACTGTGGACGGGT
>JAVHXR010000210.1:0-420 GCA_031119515.1 Propionicimonas sp. | reverse complement strand
CCAGTTCGAGACGAGCATTCACCGCTGCCGTCGGCCCCGACCTGTATCAGTCCGTAGCAGATCTCAATGCCTCACGCGGCTACGCCCGCGCGACTTTCAGCGTCATCACCAGCTATCCCCATGGGGATCGCCGCTCAGCGCTCCGCAGCCGTGTGCTTCGAGCGATCGTGCCAGTGCCGGTCGCCGAGCAGGACGAGCTGCCAACGTAGGATCGGCAGCCATGGCGGCACAGCCCAGCTCAGACCTGCGACGAACCTGCGTGGAATGCTGTCCTAGCGCGCGGGTGGCGCATCGGTAGCACCCCAGGCGGGAGGAGCCAATCCATGACCAGACGGGGTAGGCAACGAGCCGGACGAGAGGGCCGAGCGTCCAGAATGACCGGCGTGGGTGTCTACGTCACCGCGCGCGACTACATGGGGG
>JAVHXR010000209.1 GCA_031119515.1 Propionicimonas sp. | reverse complement strand
GTGCCAGGGCACGAGCCGGTGGCGCGGGTGGTGGCGGTCGGGGCGGACGTCACCCACTACGCGGTGGGCGACCGGGTGCTCGTCCAGGCCGACTGGCGCCACCTTCCGACGCCGGCCTCCAACGGTGCCTTCGGCTACAACTTCGAGGGCGCCCTGCAGGAGTACGTGGTGGTGGACGAGCGGATCGTCGTCGCCGGCGGTGAGGAGTTCATGCTGCGGGTGAGCGAGCAGCCGTCCGCCGCCGCGGTCGCGCTGGTGGAGCCGTGGGCGACCGTCGAGGCCGCTTACAGCCGTCCCGAACGGAGCACCCTCAAGGCCGGTGGGCACCTGTTGGTCGTGGTGGACGAGGGCGCCGTCCCCGGCGGCGTGGCTGCCCTGGTGGCGGCGTCGCGCCCGGGCAGGATCTCGGTCGTGGGCGAGCTCGGTGCTTCGGTCGATCCGGACGCCGAGACCGTCGAGTGGGACGACCTCGTGGCCGGTGTCGACGACATCATCTATTTCGGTGCGCGGGCGGAGGCGGTCGAGCGGCTCAGCGGGCTGCTGGGCAACGGTGGGCTGTTGTGCCTGGTGCTCGGCGGGGCGGTGCTGGACCGGCGGGTCCGGCTGGACGTCGGCCGGATCCACTACGACTTCATCCGCTACGTCGGCACCACGGGCGAGGACCCGGCCGAGGGCTACGCGTGGATCCCGCCGGTGGGCGAGATCCGGGCCGGCGACAGGGTGGCGATGATCGGTGCGGCCGGCCCGATGGGGCTGATGCACACGATGCGGGCGGTCGTCCTCGGGCTGCCGGGGCTGGCTGTCGACGCCACCGACCTGAGCGACGCCCGGCTGGAGCACCTCGCCTCGCTGGTCGCCCCGACAGCCGAGCGGGCGGGGGTGGCGCTGCGGGTGGTGAACTCGGGTGCGCAGCCGCTGGAGCCCGGCTACACCTACCTGACCTGCATGGTGCCGGTGCCGGCCGTCCTGGCCAACGCGGTGGACCTGGCCGGCGAGGGTGCGATCGTGAACGCGTTCGCCGGCTTCCCGGCCGGCACGATGGCCGAGCTCGACCTGCAGGGGATCGTCGAGCGCCGGGTGTTCCTGATGGGCACCTCTGGCTCGGAGATGGCCGACATGCGCGGCGTCCTCGCCAAGCTGGAATCCGGCGTGCTGGACACCTCGATCTCGCTGGATGCGATCACCGGGATGGCGGGCTTCGCCGACGCCATCAAGGCGGTCATCGACCGGACCTCCGGCGGCAAGATCATGGTGTACCCCCAGCTCCACGACCAGGGCCTGGTGCGCCTGGCCGATCTCCCGGGCGAGTTGCCACACGTCGCCGCCGCCCTGGCCGACGGCCGCTGGACCCTCGCCGCCGAGCGGGCGCTCCTCGCCGGTTCCTGACCCGGTTCGCGGGGACGGTTCCTGACCCGGTTCACCGGGGACGGTTCCTGACCCGGTTCATTGGGGACGCACCCGCGGGCGGCACCCCGCCTTGCTGGACGGTTGTCGCCGTCCTCGGCGGGAAGTGTCCAGTGTGGGTGGGGCAACGCCCGGGTGCGGAGTGCCGCGGTTCGCGGGGACGGTTCCTGACCCGGTTCACCGGGGACGCACCCGCGGGCGGCACCCAGCCTTGCTGGACGGTTGTCGCCGTCCTCGGCGGGAAGTGTCCAGCGTGGTCGAGGGCGGGAACAACACCGGGTGCGGAGTGGTTGAGCCTGTTGCACTCAACTTTGAAGGACTGCTCATGCCTACCAAGCGACTCCCCGTCCTGTTCCTCGACGATGTCGTCCTGCTGCCCGGGATGATCGTCCCGATTCCGCTGGACGAGGCCGCCCAGGCCGCCATCGACGCCGCCCAGACCTCATCCGACGGCGAACTGCTCGCCGCCCCGCGCCTGGACGACCGGTACGCGGCCTACGGCGTCGTCGCGACCGTCGAGAAGGTCGGACGGATTCGCGGCGGCGCCCAGGCCGCGGTGCTGCGCACCGGCGAGCGTGCCCGGATCGGCAGCGGCGTCACCGGCCCCGGTGCGGCGCTGTGGGTCGAGGCCGAGACCGTCGGCGACGCGCCCGCCACGGACCGCGTCCACGAACTCGCCGAGGAGTACAAGCGACTGGTGGTCGCCGTGCTGCAGCGTCGCGAGGCATGGCAGGTGATCGACACCGTGAGCGCGATCGACGACCCGAGCGCGCTGGCCGACACCGCGGGCTGGGCGCCGTACCTGTCCAACGACCGCAAGCGGCAGTTGCTGGAGACCCCGGACGTCGAGGCGCGCCTGACCCGCCTGATCGAGTGGACCCGCGACCACCTCACCGAGACCGAGGTCACCGAGAAGATCGGCGAGGACGTCCGCGAATCGGTCGAGCAGCGCAACCGCGAGTTCCTGCTGCGCGAGCAACTCAAGGCGATCCGCAAGGAACTCGGCGAGGGCGAACCCGAGGGCAGCGAGGACTACCGCGCCCGGGTCGAGGCCGCCGACCTGCCCGAACCTGTCCGGGAGGCCGCGCTGCGCGAGGTCGACAAGCTGGAGCGCTCCAGCGACCAGAACCCCGAGGCCGGCTGGATCCGGACCTGGCTGGACACCGTCCTGGAACTGCCCTGGAACAGCAGGACGGAGGACTCCACCGATCTGGAGGCGGCCCGTGCGGTGCTGGACGCCGACCACCACGGCCTCGTCGAGGTCAAGGAACGGATCGTGGAGTACCTCGGCGTCCGCGCCCGCCGGGCCAGGCGAGGGCTCGAGGTGGTCGGCGGACGCGGTTCCGGCGCGGTCATCCTGCTGGCCGGCCCGCCCGGGGTCGGCAAGACCTCGCTCGGGGAGTCGGTGGCGCGCACCCTGGGACGGAAGTTCGTCAGGGTGGCGCTCGGCGGCGTCCGGGACGAGGCCGAGATCCGTGGGCACCGTCGCACCTACGTCGGCGCGCTGCCGGGCCGGATCGTCCGCGCGATCAAGGAGGCCGGGTCGATGAACCCGGTGGTGCTGCTCGACGAGGTCGACAAGGTCGGCGCCGACTACCGCGGCGACCCGGCGGCGGCCCTGCTCGAGGTGCTCGACCCGGCGCAGAACCACACTTTCCGTGACCACTACCTGGAACTCGACCTCGACCTGTCGGACGTGCTGTTCATCGCGACCGCTAATGTCCTCGACACCATCCCGGCCGCCCTGTTCGACCGGATGGAACTGATCTCGATCGACGGCTACACCGAGGACGACAAGGTCGCGATCGCCCGCGACTTCCTGGTCCCGCGGCTGCTGGAGCGGGCTGCGCTGACCCCGGACGAGGTCGCGGTGAGCGACGACGCGCTGCGCGAGATCGCCGCCCACTACACCCGCGAGGCGGGCGTCCGGGCGATCGAACGGCTGCTGGCGAAGGCGTTCCGCAAGGTCGCGCTCAAAGAGCTCCCGGCCACGATCGAGCCGGCGTCACTGAAGGAGCTGATCGGGCGGCCCCGCTTCCTGCCGGAGTCCGGCGAGCGGACCGCCGTGCCGGGCGTCGCGTCCGGGCTCGCCGTGACGGGGATGGGTGGAGACGTGCTCTTCATCGAGGCGTCGGTGCAGCCCGGGTCGACCCCGACGCTCACCATGACCGGCCAGCTGGGCGACGTGATGAAGGAGTCCGCGCAGATCGCGCTGTCTTACGTCCGGGCGCACGCCGACGCCCTCGGGGTGCCGGCCGACCAGCTCGACCACCCGCTCCACCTGCACGTGCCCGCGGGTGCGGTCCCGAAGGACGGGCCGTCGGCCGGCGTCACCATGACGACGGCGCTGGTCTCGCTGCTGACCGGACGCAAGGTGCGTGCCGAGGTCGGGATGACGGGCGAGGTCTCGCTGACCGGACGCGTGCTGCCGATCGGCGGCGTGAAGCAGAAGCTGCTCGCCGCGCAGCGTGCCGGCCTGACCGAGGTCTACCTGCCGCAGCGCAACGAACCCGATCTGGACGACGTCCCGGCCGAGATCCTGAAGGAGCTCGAGGTCCACATCGTCTCCGACGTCCGCGAGATCCTGGACACCGCGCTCGAGCCGGCCTCGACAGGCGCCGCCGCGGCAGCCTGAGGCCGGTTCGCCGGCCCGGGACGGGAGTCACCGCAGCGACGGCGATCAGCGCGGGTCCGACCGGCTGCCCGGACCGCGCGCTGGCCTGGCAGTGGGCCGTCGCCGGCGGTCAGGCGATCCGGCAGGACACGTCGAGCCATTCGAACCGTGTGGCCGGCGTGAGGTCGTCGCGACCGACCGGTGCCAGGTCGCGGGCCAGGAACCGGACCGTCGTGCCGCGCCCGTCCGATGCCACGCTGGTCAACCCGTCCAGCGGGACCCCCGCCCGGTACCGCTGCTGCCAGGAGCCGTCGGCGCGGTGGTTGGTGTGCACCAGCCACTCGCTGAGCGCGGCGACGACGGAGATGCCGCGGCGCGGCTGCCCGTCCGGCAGCAGTTGCGGCTCGCGGCTGTCGAAGAACCGCAGGTCGCGGGTCGCCATGACGGGCTTGCGGACGATCCGGCCGTCCGTCGTCATCCTGGTGTCGGTGCCGCGGCCGTCATCGGCCACGCTGACCGACCCGTCGGGGAACAGGACGATCTCGCAGCGGCCCCGGCGGCCGAGTTCCCTCGCCTCGTCGTCGGCGTAGGCCACCACCTCGAGGACGAGGTGCAGCACGCCACCGGGGGCGTACAGCCCGGGACGGCTGCGGATCAGCCGCAGGTGGTCGCCGTCGACCGGCTGCGACCAGTCGTGGGTGGTGATCCAGCTGTCCTCGTCCGCGGCCATCCCAGCACCCTAACCGGCCGCGCCGACACCCGCCGACCGCGTGCCCGTCCGAGGAACCGTCCCCCGCCCCCGGGCCACCGGACCGCGGCGATGGGCAGCTTTGCCCTGCCGGCGGCCCACCGGTGTGCGGCAGGATGGGTTGATGGTCGCTGGCGCTGGCGAGACGGTGGTGGTGGACGGCCGCCACCTCAAGCTGACGAACCTGGACAAGGTGCTCTACCCGGCGACGGGGACGACCAAGGCGGAGGTGATCGCCTACTACGCCGAGGTCGCCGGGGTGCTGCTGCCGTTGCTGCGGCAGCGTCCGGTGACCCGCAAGCGCTGGCCCGACGGGGTGGGCGCCGAGGGTGCGGGCAGGGTCTTCTTCGCCAAGGACCTGCCGCCCGGCACCCCGGACTGGGTTCGCCGCTACCCGATCCAGCACGAGCGGCGCAGCAACGACTACCCGGTGGTGGACGACCTCGCCACCCTGACCTGGCTGGGGCAGCTGGCCGCGCTGGAACTGCACGTGCCGCAGTGGCGGTTCGCACCGGACGGGACGCCGCAGAACCCCGACCGGCTCGTCCTCGACCTCGACCCTGGCGACGGGGTGTCGCTGGCCGGATGCGCTGAGGTGGCGGGCTGGGTGCGGGAGGCGCTGGCCGCGGTCGGCCTCGACCCGGTCCCGGTCACCTCGGGCAGCAAGGGGATCCACCTC
>JAVHXR010000208.1:3898-5448 GCA_031119515.1 Propionicimonas sp. | reverse complement strand
GAGTTGCGCTCGCTCTCGGTGCAGTACGACGGGCCCAGGGTGTTCCTGTGGGCGCCGCGGGCTGCGCCCGAGGGCGACGGCACCGGCTGCGTCCGGCTGCCGATCGACGAACTCGGCAGCGTGGACGTCCCCACCCTCGCAGGGCAGTGGCAGGAGCTGTCGAAGGGCTGGACCGGCGGCAGCTGCTGGATGGTGAGGGTGGTCGGCGACACCGCCTACGCAGCCAGCCAGAGCAGCGGCGTCCTGACCCTCAAGCTCGGCACCACCGACCCGGCCTGGGCGGCACCGGACGTGAACTGCGGCCTGCCGCTGCGGGACCGGCGGCGGTTCACCCCGCTGTCCGGGGTTTCCGGCGGGTCGCTGGCCAGCGGCGGGCTGGTGGTGCTGGCCGCCGGTGCCGGCGGCGTCCACCGGTCGCTGGACGGCGGGGATACCTGGCGATCGTGCTCGGCGCGGGTGGTCACCGACGTCGTGACCCTACCGCCGTCGTGGCTGTTCTGCTCCGGCGAGCACAGGGTGGAGGTGGTCAGGGCGCATGGCTAGGGTCTCGCTGCGGGACGCGTTGCCGCAAGTGTTCGCCTCCGGGGCGGACACCGGGCCGCTCGCCGCCGTGGTGGCCGGTGCGGACGGGATGCAGCAACCGGTCAGCGACGTGCTGGACCACCTGGAGACCCGGTTCGACCCGCTGCGGGCGCCCGACCCGATGGTGTGCTACCTGGCGTCCTGGGTCGACCTGGACTGGCTGACCCTGCCCGAATCGCCCACCCGGGCACGCTCGACGCTCCCCGGCGGCGCCGCGCCGCTGCGGGACCTGCTGGTCGCCTCCGCGGACCTGGCCGCCCGCCGCGGTACCGCGGGCGGCATCGTCCGGTTCCTCGAGCTCGCCACCCGGCGGACGGGGTACGCCGTCGAGGACGCCGGCGGCTTCCATCTCCGCGTCCACCTGCCGGCCGGCGCGGAGACGATCGCCGACACCGTCGAACGGATAGTGGCCGCCACCAAGCCGGCCCACATCACCTCCGAGGTCGTCCCCCACACCAGCGATTCCGAAGGAGCTCCATGAGCACGATCACGCTGACCCTCACCACGGCCACCGTGACCGCGAGCCCGGCCCGCGGCGATGTCCCCGCGAGCCCTGCCAGCCTGACCGCCAGCGTGACCAACTCGGCGACGGTGCCCGCCCGGGTGGTGCTCGGCGCCTACCCGCCGCTGGCCGGCCCGTCCGCCCCGGCGGGCGCCGCCGCGTGGACTGGCGTCGACCGGCCGCTGCGGGACATCGGTGCCGGGGCCACCGAGCAGTACACGGTGACCATCGCGCCGCCGCCCACGGCGACCGCAGGGGATTACGTCGTCCGGCTGATCGCCTACGACGCCGACCGAGCGCCGGAGGAGTACAGCGACCAGGCCCGCGAGGTGCAGGTGACGGTGCCGGCCGGCCGGGAGGAGAAGAAGCCGGGGATGCCGTGGTGGATCTACGTCGTGGCCGGCGGGCTGGTCCTCGTGGTGGCGGTCGTGGCCTTCCTGCTGCTGCGCTCGGGTGACCCCGAGCC
>JAVHXR010000208.1:2376-3888 GCA_031119515.1 Propionicimonas sp. | reverse complement strand
ATACGGAACATGTTCGGAAACGTGCGCAAGATGTTGCGTTCGGCCGCGTCGCTGGCGGCGCTTTCGGCGCTGGCGGCCTGCGGCGGCGGATCGGGTGGCTCGGGTAACGGCGGTGGCCTGGTATCGGTGACGCCGGCCCCGACCCCGGCGCCCACCCCGACCGTCACCACCCCCGACAACCCGTGCCCGGAGCCGTTCGTGCCGCGGCTCTCGCGGCCCGGAGACCTGACCTGCGTGATGCCGGCCAGCGCCCAGGAGGCACAGTTCGACAACCGCGAGGACATCCAGCGCAACCGGGTGATCCCGGGGACGGACCCTGTGATCTGCGCGATCCCGTACGAGCCGAGGCTCGCCTTCCCCGACGACTTCGTCTGCGTCTGGGAGGACACCGCGAACCGTACCCACATCGAGAACCAGCAGGGCTACACCGACACCCCGCGCCCGTTCAACGACAAGGAGTACCCCGAGACGTTCACCCCGAGGCCGTGATGAGCGCCATCACGCTCGGCTTGGCCGGCACCACCGTCACCGCGGGGGACGCGCCCGTCACCCTCACCGCTGTGGTCACCAATCAGGCCACCGTGCCCGCCCGGATCGTCCTCGGGGCATTCGGTCCGACCGGCACGGCGAGCCCGGGCGGGCCGACAGGACCGCTGGCCTGGACGGCCGTGGACCGGCCGCTGCGGACGGTCGCCGCCGGGGCCACCGAGCAGTACACGATCAGCTTCGCCCCGCCGCCGGGGACCGCGCCCGGCCAGTACCAGGTGCGGTTCATCGCCTACGACGCCGACCGGCCGCCGGAGGAGTACAGCGACCAGGCGCAGCATGTCGAGGTGGTGGTCCCGTCCCGGCCGGCGCCGCCTGCGGCCACCGGCATCCCCTGGTGGGTCTACGCGGTCGCCGCGGGAATGGTCGTGGTGATCGGCGTGGTCGCGTTCTTCCTGCTCCGGCCGACGCCGACCCCGCCGCTGCCACCTGCCAGCCCGACGCCGACGCCGACGCTCACCCCGACTCCCTCCCCCAGCCCGACCAACCCCTGCCCGGCGCCGTACGTCCCCCGCTTGGCCCGGGCCGAGGACCTGACCTGCGTCACCCAGCTGAGCGCCGCCGAGGCGAAGGCGGACAACGACCCCGAACTGCAGAAGGCCCGCAAGGATCCCACCGGCCCGTACGGCCCGGAGACCTGCGTCCAGGGCTACGTGTGGCGGGAGGCGTACGACGGCGACGTCACCTGCGTCCGGGGCGAGGTCCGGACCAGGACCTACTGGGAGAACCAGGGCTACCCGGAGGGGACGCCATGAGCACGATCAGCCTCACCCTGACCACCAGCACCCTGACGGCCACCGGGTCTCCGCTCACCCTCACGGCAGCCGTCACCAACGCCGCGACCGTCCCCGCCCGGATCGTGCTGGCGGCGTTCCCGCCGGTCGCGGCCGCGGGATCCGCGCCCGCCAGCGCGCGAGAGTGGACCGCCGTCGACCGGCCGCTGCGCGAGTCGATGGTGACGCGAAG
>JAVHXR010000208.1:0-2366 GCA_031119515.1 Propionicimonas sp. | reverse complement strand
CAACCGAGCAGTTCACCATCACCGTGACCCCTCCGGCGGAGGCGGCAGCGGGCGAGCACTCCGTCCGGTTCATCGCCTACGACGCGGACCGGCCGCCGGAGGAGTACAGCGACCAGGCCCGCCAGCTCCAGGTGGTCGTGCCCGCCAGGACCCCGCCCGCTGCCACCGGCACCCCGTGGTGGATCTGGCTCGTCGCGGGCCTGCTGGTGGTGGTCGTGGGGGTGGCGGCGTTCCTGCTGCTGCGCCCCCAGCCCGAGCCCGAGGTGCCGAGCCCGCCGCCGTCCACCCCGACCTCGGTCGCGCCGACCCCTACCGCGAAGCCGACCAAGGTGCTGCCCACCGCCAAGCCGACCAAGGTCCTTCCCACCAAGCTGCCGCCCAAGGCCACCGCCGTGCCGACGAAGATCCCCACGGCCAAGGCACCCAGCCAGCCCTGACCGATGAACGACCGCAGGCCGCTGATCGTGCTCGGGGTGCTCGCCGTGCTCGCGGTCCTCGTCTTCGGGTTCGGCGTCGCGGGTGCGGGGCGGGACGGCGGCAGCGGCTGGCCGGAGTGGGCGACCCCGGACTTCTCCCCCGGCGACCCGCTCACAGTCGCCGACCTGAGCGGCGACTCGTCCTGTTCGATCGACGGCGCCGCGATCGCCTTCAGCGGGGTCTGCCGCGTCGAGGTGAAGCCGGTCACCGGAGGGTGGCCGTGGGAGCGGGCGACCCGCAGGGCACTGCTCGTGGTCGGCGCGGGCCCGGTCGACCTCGGCGTGACGCTGGCCGGGAAGGCGCTGCGGACCGACCTCGACCCGGGGGACGACATCCGGCTCACCTACACCCGCGACGGCGGCTCCTTCGTGCTGGCGTGCGTCAACCCCACCGGGTGCGCGGTGACCCTGGTCAAGGACTCCTGATGCCACCGCTCGGCGAGGTCCGCCGGCCGCTGTTCTTCCTGGCCTGCTTCGCCCTGCTGCTCGCCGTCCTGGTCGAGACCGGCTCGTCTCTGGCGCTCGGCGGAGACGCCGCCGGTCCGGTCGCCGCCGTGACCGCGGGGATCCCGGACGTCGAGCCGGACATGGTAGCCGGGGTGGACGCGGAGGCTCCCCCCGGCAACGGGATCGGCTACCTGGCCCTGATCGACGGCTACCTGCTGTTCTCGGTGATCATGCTCGGGCTCGGCTTCCTGCTCAGCCAGCGCACCTACGGCCGGGTGCAGGGCATCGTGACCCTGATCGTCTCGTTCTGCTGGATCATCCTCAGCTTCATCATGGCGCTGGTGGCGTTCGTCCTCCTGCTGGTGATGTTCGGGCTGTTCGTCGCCGTGCCGTTCGGCACCATCGCCTACCTCGCGGTCTGGGGGTTCTTCCCGGTCTCCCAGTCCGCCGCCGTGCTGGGCCTGCTGCTGTTCCTCAAGCTCGTCTTCCTCGGGCTGCTGGTGGCGGCCCAGCAGAAGTTCCTGAAGGCGGTGGCGCTGATGATCCACATCGCGGTGTCGTTCGTCCTGCAGCTGGTCCTCGGAATTGTGCAGGGCTGGCTGCCGGGGATCGTGGTCAGCCTTGGGGACCAGCTGCTCGCGCTGGTGTTCGCGATCGTCTCGCTGGTCGGGGCGATCTGGGCCTTCGTCTGGACGATCCCCGCGGTGGTCAATGCGATCCGGGTGTCCTTCTCCCGCACCCAGTGACCCACTGGCTGGACACTTCCCTGCGACCTCGCCGACAACCGACCAGCCAAGCCCCCGCCACAAACCACCCACCCCACTGGCTGGACACCTCCCCGCGACCTCGCCGACAACCGACCAGCTAGGAGGTGGCGCGGTTGCCGGAGGTGTAGCTGCCGAACGTCCGGGGGATCCCGCCGTCGACGTCGTCGAAGGTGATGGCGATCGTCGGGCCGCCCGAGCGGACGTGGAAGTGGATGTGTCCGGTCAGCGAGTTCCCGACACAGCCCACCCGGGCCAGCGGGTCCCCCTGCGCGACCACCTGCCCGGCCGCGACAGCGGCGCTGGACTGGCGGATGTGCAGGTAGGACGCCAGCGAGCCGTCGGCGTGCCGCACCTCGATCAGGTTGTTGTCGTCCCCACGTCCGGCGTTGGTGTCGACGACCCGCGTCACCGTCCCGGCCCTGGCCGCCAGGACGGGGGTGCCGCACTCACGGCGGAAGTCCCAGGCGAAGCGCTGGGAGCTGTGGTCGTCGTTGTGGTTGAGCCCGGCGTTGTTGCCCTGGATCACCCAGCCGTCCTGCCCGCCCGGCCACGGCAGCAGGAAGCCGGACGGCGCGCCGGCGTAGTCGGCCTGGTCGACGTCGTCCCGCAGCAGCGCGAAGTACGGGACCAGCCAGGCCAGCGTCCACACCAGCGCCACCCCGCCGCAGTGCAGCGC
>JAVHXR010000007.1:15206-19953 GCA_031119515.1 Propionicimonas sp. | reverse complement strand
CGACCAGCGACTGCCGGCACGAGATCGACAGCGGGATCGCTGCGGCCTTGCCGGCATAGGAGTCGGTGACGGTGTGGAACTCGCCGGCGACGATGGCGGTGATGTAGGTCGAGATCGGCGGGGTCGCCTCGAAGGTGAAGCGGCCCAGGCCCTCGTCCTCGGGGGTCGGCGCGACGGCCGGTGAGTTGGACAGCACCGTCCAGGTCTCGGGGGCGATCACGGTGAGCTGGAAGGTCGCCTTCAGGTCTGGCTGCTCGAAGCAGGCGTAGACCCGCCGGGCGTCCGCGGTCTCCAGCTGGGTGTACAGGTAGACCCGGCCGTCGACCGGGTCCACGAAGCGGTGCAGGCCTTCGCCGGTGCGGCTGTAGCGGCAGACCGCGACGACCTCGAGTTCGTGCTCGCCAGGGCCGGCGGTGAAGTACAGCTTGTGGTCGGCGAAGGCGTCCTCGGGCAGCGGCTCGCCGTCCAGGCTGGCGCTGATCAGCCGGTCGGCGATCAGGTTGACGTAGCTGTCGACGGCCTCGGAGGTGAAGCTGATCTTCGAACGGGAGACGAAGGTGGTGCCGGTCGCGTCCTCCTGGGCGTCTGCGACCCTCCCTGAGACATCGACCAGCACCTCGTAGCTCCGGGTCTGGAGTTCGTCGGCGCGCCGGTCGGCCTCGGCTCGCGTGATGTTCGCGGGGTACATGGGCATCCTCGTGGGATAGGGGTGGCAATCGAGCAGAGGCTACTCGTAACGCGGCTCGCCGCTCAACAGCGGCCCCGCCGAGGGGAGCACCGTGGGCGCCCGCGCATAGACTCCAGAACCGGAGAGAGGACGCGCTGATGCCCGAAGGACACGTCACGCACCGCCTCGCGCGCGAGTTGGAAGCCGTGTTCGCGGGGCGGTCGGTCCGTGTCACGAGCCCCCAGGGACGGTTCGCGGCGTCGGCCGGCCTGCTGGACGGCGGCAGGTTCGCCGGCGCCGACGCGTACGGCAAGAACCTCTTCCTCGCGATCGGCGAGTCGGGCGCGCTGATCCACATCCACCTCGGCCTGATCGGCAAGCTGCGGGTCGACGGCCCGCGTCCGCTGCTCAATCCCGAGACCTTGCGACTGAGGATCGAGACCGCCGACCATGTCGCAGAGCTGCGCGGCCCGCAGACCTGCGCGCTGATCACACCGGCGGAACAGGACGCGGTGGTCGGCGCCCTCGGCCCGGATCCGCTACGTCCGGCTGCCGACGGAGAGCGCGGCTGGGCGAGGGTCAGCCGGTCGGAGCGTCCGGTCGCGTCCCTGCTGATGGACCAGCGGGTGGCCGCCGGGGTGGGCAACATCTACCGCTGCGAGGTGCTCTTCCGGCAGCGGCTGAACCCGATGACGCCGGGGAGCCAGCTCTCCCATCGCCGCTGGGGACGGATCTGGTCGGACTTCGTCGAGCTGATGCCGCAAGCCGTCCTGGACGGACGGATCGACACGGTGCTCGAGCCGCACACCCCCGAGGCGATGGGACGGCCCCCCCGCGTGGACCGGCACGGCGGCGAGGTCTACGTCTACCGGCGGCCGGGGATGCCGTGCCTGGTCTGCGGCCAGCGGGTGCGAGCGCGGGAGTTCGAGGGTCGCAACCTCTACTGGTGCGGACGATGCCAGCGCAGCCGGTGAGCCTGGCCTGGTCGGGCGGGACGGCCGCGCTGGACGAGCGGGCCGCGGTGCTGCTGCGCCTCGACGCCGCGGACGCCGCCGTGAAGGTCGCCCTGGCGCCCGATCCGGGGTTGCTGCCTGTGCTCGTCGAGGACGACCTGGCCGAGCACGAGGGCGCGCTGGGCAGCGTCGAGGTGATGCAGCGGGTGACCGCTGCCGAGCACTGCCAGCTGCGCTGGGTGGTGGGCGCCGGCGACGAGCCGGCGGCGGCGCCCGAGCTCGAGATCTCGGTGCCGGACGGGTTCCACGCCTGGCTCTGGCCCAGCGGCGCGGACGGTCTGCTGGCGGTCGTGCCGGAAGCCGGCGCGGGACCGGTGCTGGTGCTGCACGCCGTCCAGGCGGGGCTGTGGGCGGCCGGGGAGGCCGCGGACGGCCGGACCCTGCGGCTCGCACTGGCACCCGAGCCGCTGGCAGCGGGGGATCGTCGGGTGGTGGTGCTGCGGGCGGTGGCGCTGCCCGACCTGGCCGCGGCCGCGGCCCTGCTGCCCTCGTGGTACGAGCCGCTCACCCTGGCGGCCGGCGAGGACTGGGTCGCTCCGCTGGCGGACCTCGGCGTCGACTGCGCGCCGCCGGTGGAGGTGCAGTATCCCGACGTGGACGACACCGTCCGGGTGGTCGCCCCCTCCGGACGCCACCGGATCGGGGTGCACGGTCGCCGCGGGGTGACCGAGTTGCTGCTGGAGGTTGCGCCGGTCCCCGGCGAGCTGTTGGGACAGGCGGCGGAGCGCCTGCTCGCCGGCGGGTCGCTGGACGCCGCCGCCGCGGTCGTCGTCCATCGCGCGCTGGAGGCAGGTCACCTGCCTCGCCGGGCTGCGGTGGAGGACGCGCTCGACCGGTTCGACTGGACCTCGCGCGGGGAGCCGCTGGCGGTCGCGTTCGGCAGCGAGCGGGCGTTGGCCGAGGGCGAGCAGGAGATGGCGCGGGAGGCCGTCCGCCAGCTCGCAGGGATGCCCGGAGGGGGCCAGACCGCGCGGATCCGCAGCCTGGTGTGGTTCGCCGCCTCGGCCCTCGGGGTCGACACGTCGGCCCTTGCGATCGAGCTTCCCGATCGTGCCCCCGTCCTCGAGGACGAACTGCTGCTGGGGCATCGCACCGCGGCCAGCGTCGCCGGGCTGGAGGGCTCGATCAACCGGCTCGGCGCCGCGCTGCCCGGGCACCCGGTGGGACTCGGGTTCACCGAGCAGGCGCAGCTGGTGGGGCTGCTCGAGAGCTGTCCCGAGGACTGGCCGGAGTCGCCGCTGGCTGGCACTACCGCCGAGGCGGCCCGCCAGCGCATCCTCGCCGGCTATGCGGCGGGGGACCTGCTCGACCCGGTGCCGCTGGCGTGGCTGTTGCTCAGCGGGTGAGCGCAGGCCCGTCCGACTTGGTGGGGTAGGCGGCTCGCCGTAGACTGAGCGGCCGGTAACCGGGGCGTAGCGTAGTGGCTAGCGCGCCTGCTTTGGGAGCAGGAGACCGCAGGTTCGAGTCCTGTCGCCCCGACCATTGTCTGAGGTGCTTGTCAGCCTCGATTTGCCGTGCTGTTTCGCCCATTGTCTACGGGTTTCAGTGGCCGTTCGTGCTAGTGCGAGGTGCGCGCAATGGCGCAAGGTGAGGCAGTGTCGATTCGTACCGGGTAAGGAAGTGGGGAGTGTCCGACTAGGGAGGACGCCAAGGGGCGGTGGGGACATCTGTACCCGATCGTTACCCCGTCACCCCTCCCGCCTACCCTGTTGGGGTGCCCAGGTATCACAGTCCGCCGCCGTCGTGGGCGGTCGCGCGGAGCGCGTTCTCGGGCTTCGTCCATGCCCAGCTGGTCGCGGGTGAGCCGGCCGAGGTGTGGTCGCTGTGGTACGAGCACGTCGCGACAGGCTGGCAGTGTCGCTGTGGGGAGCCGTGGCCGTGTGCGGTGGTGTTGGGATTGGCTGCCCGGTGGGACGACCGGCCCGGGTGGCGCGAGGAGTGGCGCGACGGGACCACGATGCGGCGCTGAGGCTGGACGTGCGAAAGCGCCCCCGCCCACCGGGGAACGGTGGTGGGCGGGGGCGCTCTCTACTGCCCGGGACGTGGGGGGCCGGGCAGCCTGGGGGGGTCAGGTCGGAGGGCGGACACCCACCAAGATCCCGGCCCGACGATGCGGCTCCTCCGGGGTGTCGACGACACGGATCGTGGCCTTGTGTGACCCCGACGGCAGGATCAGCGCGCCGACGGGCGGCGACTCCATCGTGTGGTGGGCGACGAACACGCGGATGCTGCCCGACACCACCTCGGCGTCGGTCCACGTCTGGCCGCCGTCGATGCTGACGGCCGGGTGTGCTTCGGCGGGGAGCCCGGTCACGGGCCAGGTGACGTACTCGCCGCTGCCGGGCAGGAACTCGAGAGGGTGCTCGACCATGGGTGTCTCCTACCTGGTGGGTGTGTGGACGGTGAACGGGTGGCCGGCGGGCTCGGCGACCTGCAGCGGGTTGCCGGCAGGGTTGCCGGGGGTGAACGGGTGCCGGCCGGGCGCGCCGATCGTGACCGTGATGTCGCGCCAGTTGCTGGCGACCAGGATCGCGACGCCGAGGAGCATCACTGCCGCCGCAGGGGCGGCAACAGTGGCCGTCCCGACACCTGCGGCGGCCTGTCCGTGGCTGTCGAGGGCGAGCGTGGCCGGATCGAGCAGTGCCTCCGCTCCGCCTTGCCCAGCGGCGACCGGCGCGGGCCCCGCCAGGGCCAGTACGGCGGTGTCGACCAGCACGACGATGGTGGCCTCGGTGGCCGGGGTCTGGCCGGCGAGCTCGACGAGGGCAGTATCTGCCGTCAGCGTTGCCGCGGCCTCGCCGGTGGCGGTCGCACCCGGGCCGGCGAGTTGCAGGACGGCGGGGTCTACCGAGGCGGCGACCGGTCCGCCTTCGACAGCCACGTCCTGGCCAGCGAGGACGAGTCCCGCCGGGGTGATGGGCAGCGGCGCGGAGAGTGCGGCGAGGCTCGGGGTCGGTGCCGCGATGGCGAGGGCGGCGACGTCGACTGCGAGGGTGGCGGCCGCGCCCGCAGCGTCCGGGGGTGTCCCGGTCAAGGTCAGCGTGGCCACGTCCACGGCGAGCAGGAT